>CATMQD010000210.1 GCA_950073045.1 uncultured Flavobacteriales bacterium
ACAAACCAGTAAGCGCCTATTTACATAAATACCGCGAAGCCTACCAATACAGCAGGGAGGTGCATCATCAAATGCAAGAAGCCACCAATGATATTATTGGGCAATATCGCCATCGTAATCAGGACTTACCTCGCTGGGAGAAATTCCTCAAGGAATTAGTTTATAATGATGATTTGGATGGCATGAACCGCTATGCCGCCTTTGTGCGACTGCTATTCATCTACCTCAACCGCGGTGACCAGAAAGGGCTAGAAGCACTTTATGCCTTTATGGATAAAGCTCTGGCTCAAGGTCAATTTTACTCGCGAAGGATACTCAGTAACTTCTATGCCAATAAGGTGCTCTTCTTATCACGTTTTCAAACTCTCGATCAGGCGGAGCAATATGGATACCTTTCGCTACAGTTTAAGAATAGTGACTATTTATTTTACCTCACCAATTTAAGTGCAGTCTTATTACGACAGGGAAAAACTGAGGCGGCCCTGCAACTACTCAGAGATAGCTTCCCTGAATTACGTCAAAATCCCAATCCCCATATCAAGCTCAGCTTTATTGCTTTTTACATTAAGTGTATGACCGATTTGGGACGCAGTAAAGATGCGGTGGAGTTTGCGGACAATTACCTGAAGGCCTACGACCAAGAAATACTAAGCAGTCGCTGGCATCTCTTTTTTGTAGCTTATTTCCGAGCCTTAATGATTGAGGAAAAATACAGTCGCTTGCTGTATTTGAGCCGTCGGTACCAAATCGAAAGCCTAGATTTTAACAACCGACATAAAAGCTCCTATTTACCTACGATTAGCTGGTATATTGCCATTAGTCGCTATGTTGAAGAAGGTAGGCCCGCAGCAGAGGTGATTCAAAAAATGAAAGAAGCCGAAGCCCAGCAGGCCCTTAATGCTCATAAACGGAAACGCATTAATGAACTTATCAAAGAATTAAAACCGATCGCCCCAAAAATACTAATGGAACTAAAGTCCACCCTATCCATTACCGATCTATAAAACTAATTTACTGCCACTTAGAAATAAACCACTAGCCGATTAGAGCAATAGTCAAGGTTAAGCATATGCTAAGAAAAAGGTAATATCGAGGCGCAGCTTCTAAATTAGACTTCGAATCAAACAAATAAGCGCACAGCATGAAATCAATTCGTTACTGGTCCCTACTTTCGCTCTCTTTAGTAATTGGACTTAGCTCCTGTAGTGAGGATGACCAAACCACAGACAACAACCAAAACAACAATACCTTAGTTGGTATTCAGGGAGAATGGTATTCTTCGGGCAGCAATGTTGCTCCACTATTAGCCACCTTATTCGGAACCGACTCTATTTACGCTAACTTCCGTAGCGATCTTACCTATACCGTAGAACAGTACGATACTAGCGGCGCTAAACTTACCTTAAGCGGAACTTTTAGTCAGGAGGAAAGTAATGTAACCGACATCTGGACCATTGTTGTAAACCAAACTTCACCAGCAGCTTTAGCCAGTGAGGGTATTTTTAAGGTAGAAGGGAATACTATGCAGTATGAGATTGTACAAACCGATCCTGATATTGGTGCTACTCCACCCACTCCAGCCGATGGTTTCGGATCTTCTGCTTCTGGAGGCACTCCTTTAGGAAGTATGAACGTACAGAATTACGTTCGCATCGAATAAGAAATTCTTCAGTACTTAAAGGCGGGCAAAATGCTCGCCTTTCTTATTTAAAAGCAAGATGAAAAAAAGAATACTATTTGGCTTAGTAGCAGGCATGCTATGCAATAGCTTGCTCGCTCAAGTATCCGAGCCTGTTCGAGTTTTCGATCAGGAGGTACCCGAGGAAAGCGAAAGGGAATTTCAGTTCTTAGCCTATTGGTTTAGTCAAGGTGTGAGTTCTAATTACTACCCTACCAGCGACTTTTTACGCGGTCAGGTTTTTGGTCGATTATTTGGTCAAAACACCACCCGAAGTACTGATACTGCTACCAGTTTTTATGTAGAGCAGCGGCTACTTCCCTTCTTCATTTATCAGCCTAAGTTATTTAATGGTCGGGCGATTTTGCGGGCCTCTTTTGAGATTGACTTCACTTGGGGTGATGCCGCTTATGGCTCGGGTGGAAACTTCGGGGGTGCCGTTGCCGGAGATCAGGTAAACCTACAAACCCAAAATGTAGAGCTGGAGCTGATTCCTTATAAAAATTGGAGCATCAACCTGGGTTTGCAAAGGATGTACGACAACCCTAACAACCCCTACCGCACCTTATTTGATAAACTTACTAATACCGGTTACCGCTTAATGTTTTGGGGCACCGATGCCACGGGTGTTAGCGTTCGCTATAATGGCGATTATAATCGTGTGAAATTTGGTGCTTGGAAGTTTTATGAAAACCTCATCCAAAAAAACGATGATGTAAGCATGTATGAAGTGATGTACGATCACGACATCAGCCGCAGCTGGAGCCTGGGAATGTCTTTAAACTACTTACGTGATCGTGGGTCAGGTGAAGGAGGGCCCTCCATTTTAGGTCAAGGCTTAAACAGTACTCTCAGTAATTATAATGGCTCTTATCGCTTTCCGCTGGGTGGAAATCCCTACCGGGCCGATGTATTTTGGCTAGGTTCTTTTTACACTCATAATCCCGATTATATCGAGGACACTTGGATGGCTACAGGATTTTTGAACTATAATTTTGGAACGGTAGACACTTTAACCATCAGCGACAGCTACGGACAAATTAGCAATATTGGCGGCCTAACTTTTAATAGTAAAACTGGATATCGCTATGGCAAAACCAAAGGCGACCGGGTGGAGATCGATTTGATTTATACTTCGGGTGATGCCGATGGAATAAGTGATGGAACTTATAGTGGCGTTCTTACCGGAAACAACTGGGGCAGCCCGGTTTCGGTATGGATTAGTCATGGTGCCTATATCCTTTTCCCGCATGGTAATGTGGTAAACCGTTTTGTATCGGCAGTAAACGATGTTTCTAATATGGGCTATGGCCTGATGGGCGGAACCTTTAATGCCTACCATGATATCATCGACAATAAATTGAATGTGAAAATTGGTGCCGCATCTGCTTTAAGCAATGTAAATCCACAAGGCGGCGGTAATCAATTAGGCTTTGAATTAAATGGCCGTATTAGCTGGACCCCCCAAGTATATATGAACCTCGAGTTGCATGCCGCTAAATTATGGCTGGGAGACTTTTACGATAGTCCTCGGGTAAACGGAAACGTTAGCGAAAGACCAGCAAATCCCTGGACGGTGTTCCTTACTTACAAATGGTTAATGTTCTGATGATGAATTTCCTAAAGATGAAAAACTTAGTATTTATCCTCAGCGGTCTTTTACTACTGAGCCAATGTAGCCCCTACCAAAAAGTGAGCCCCATGAAGAGCATGGTGAACGATTTAGAATACCCTTTTTCGGTAAAATTCCAGGCCCTTAAATCTGGCCCTCAAATCGCTTATATGGATGAAGGGCAAGGTAAGGAAACCTTAATCTTGATTCATGGCTTGGGCAGTTATGCTCCTGCTTGGAAAAATAACATTCCCGTTTTAGCAAAGGAAATGCGGGTTATCGCCATCGACCTGCCTGGTTATGGTAAGTCGAGCAAGGGACCTTGGGAAGGTAGCATGGAGTTTTTTGCTGCTAGCCTAATTGAATTTGCAGATAGCCTTGGATTGGAAAGCTTTTATTTGGGCGGTCATTCTATGGGTGGACAAATAAGCCTCGTTACCGCTTTGGAATACCCAAAGCGGGTTAAAAAGCTAGTGCTGGCTGCCCCTGCGGGTTTTGAGTATTTCCACCCTGGTCAGAAAGACTGGTTCCGATCGGTGGCTACGCCATCTTTAACTATACACGCTAAACCTCGCCAGATTCGTGAGAATTTCGCAATTAACTTTTACCGCATGCCCGAGGAGGCGGAATTTATGGTAGAAGATCGAATTGCCATGCGCAGTGCTGAGGATTTTGAGGGCTATGCCTATATCGTATCTAAGAGCATTAAGGCCATGGTTGACCGTCCTGTTTTGGACTACCTCGATCAGATTAAACAACCATGCTTAATTCTCTTTGGCACTCATGATCAGTTAATCCCTAACCGCTTTTTAACGGGGGGTAAAACCGAAACTATCGCCCAAGCTGGACATGAGCGTTTACCAAATAGTGAATTGCGAATGCTGGATAAAGCTGGGCATTTTGTGCAGTTTGAAGCTAGCGAAAGCTTTAATGATGAAGTATTAAAGTTCCTTAGATAGGGAATACATCAGGGCTTACCAAACCACCAAGCCTCAAGCTAATGAAAGGCCCCCAAAAGATTGTGAGATTGGGGGTCTCTCTTTTTGGAGGCTTATGGGATTGCCTCAAGGCAGAGCCACAAAGGCCACAGATTTTTTTTTCGGCTTGAATGTATTGAGAATAATGCAACCTTTAAGCAACGGAAGACAAAGAGCCTCGCTGGCAGCGCATCGATTCGCAGCGGGTACAGCTTTGCTAAATCTTATGAATCAACTTAATGCATTTCTTAGTTTTTAGAAAAACCCGCTATACCACCGAAATCATGCTAAAAGCGAACGCTTAGGCGTTGATTATCTATCCTATAAATGATTATTCAATTTACATTATACCGGAAATTGCACAATATCAGCTTCTGTACTATTCATGTTTTCTCCGATACTTTTTTCATGATAATCCCGGCAGAGCCGGGACCAAACACGTCCGCCTCGGGTGGAAAATCTAGGAAGCTTAAAGGCGATTCTTCCGGCAGAGCCGGAACCAGTGATTCTCCGGGCTTCATGCTCTTTCCCGGCTTTGCCGTGACGCAATCACGCCCGAGGCGGACACGGTTCCACCCTACGCCCACCTATCGCTGCAAGCTTCCCCAAGCTCCGTAGTGACGATTTTCTTACAGAGGCCATTACCGAGTTCCAAATACCATATGATTGCACCAGAAACATTATGGTGTGGGGACGGCCTTAGGGTGCTGCGCTTTTAAAATGAACGTTTTTGCCTAATCCACAAATTTGATCTTGATCCAAGGCTTGTATTCTAAACACCCTTCAAGGCACAAAAAAACCCTCACTATTACTAGCATTTTTGGCGGTCTGGACGAGACTCGAAATCCCGGCAGAGCCGGGATGACAGGCATGTATTCTTTTCACTATTTATTCATAGGAAGCTCTAATATGCCAGCTACGGCCTTCTGAATTCCTTTGACCAGAATTAGGACACTAAATGTGTTTTCTTCAAAAGAATATTAGACTTTCCTATCAGAGCATTTGGCTACTTCAAAGTCAGAAGCAAATTCTCTTCCGAACATATTAGATGTTCTAAATAGTTCCTCCTTTGATGTTTTAATCTACGCTCTTCCTTTAAGGCCAAAGATTTAGAAGGGAATTCCTTTACAAAAACAAATGTCCAAGGTCCACGATGCTTAGTATATCTAGACTTCCCTTGCTGATGTTGTGTGTATCTCAAGTCCAAATTGGCCGTGACACCCTTATATATGATGTCGTGTTTCTCGGAGTATAGCATATACAAGTAGTATCGCATTTGCAAAAACAATTTCTATTCCTTCTAAATTTAGTGTTGCCAGATGACACTTTACGAACTAGGCATTTTAAAACACATACTTTATTAAGTTACCAGAATGAGCTATCAGTGCCAAATTCTCTGACCCTGGCCCTGTTGGTAGAGTTTAATGAAGCCAAATTTTTGTCTGATCCACAGATTTGATCTTGATCCGGTTTCTCTTTTTTGGCGGTCTGGACGAGACTCGAAATCCCGGCAGAGCCGGGATGACAGGCATGTATTAATTCAAACCCTTTAAGGCACAAAAAAACCCTCACTATTACTAGCAAGGGTTTCTATTTTTTTGGCGGTCTGGACGAGACTCGAACTTCCCGGCAGAGCCGGGATGACAGGCATGTATTAATTCAAACCCTTCAAGGCACAAAAAAACCCTCACTATTGCTAGCAAGGGTTTCTATTTTTTGGCGGTCTGGACGAGACTCGAACTTCCCGGCAGAGCCGGGATGACAGGCATGTATTAATTCAAACCCTTCA
>CATMQD010000211.1 GCA_950073045.1 uncultured Flavobacteriales bacterium
CCCTAATTTTAAAACCTCCATTGATTTTGGTAGCACTTGGATTTCACACTCCAATGCAGGTCTTAATAAACCATCCCCTGCTAATCTATATTACCTTATCCATAGAACCCTTGCCGAAGACAGCACTTGCCATCTGTTTTTTTGGCAATATAACTATGACACCCTATTGCTGAACTTTAACAATAACAACGCATTTCTCCAATTACCCAGAAGTTGGTATTGGCAAAATTACACGAGCACTTATTTTAAAAACTGCGACACTGGCGCCTTTGTTTCGCTTGGCAAGCTATACACTGTTGAGAACCAACAAAGCATAAACCAACCTTTACAAGCTCAAGGAGTATCCATCGATAAGATCATCAAACTTGGTAATTACTATTATGTTTCCGATAAAAACTTGGGACTTTATCGCTCTCCAGACCTTTTAAACTGGCAGCTTTATCGGGCTGACATTACCTTTATGCCCGATGTAATACTGGAAGACAGTTTACTCTTTAAGCTAAATGCTGAGCGTTATGAATTAGTATACTCTTTAGCGCCTAATCAAATTAACAGCATCACCCTACCTGCACAGCTATCTCATTTGGATAAGGCCAATGACAGTACGCTTATTATCTCTGGCTTTGGAGGAACGGTTTGGCATATCAAGGTAGATCATCAAGTTAATGACGCTAGTATAGATCCTTTTAGCATTCAAAAACAGGCCCCTTTTAAGCTGTATCCCAATCCAGTGCAGGCCGGTAATAGCTTAAAGTTAGAGCTGGAGAAAGAAACTCCCATAAAGCAGATAACTATTATTAATAGTATTGGACAGCTTGTTTATTCTTCTAGATATTCGGAGAACATCCCTATAGACCCTCAGCTTAAAGCAGGATTGTATTTCGTGCGAATAGAAAGCGTGGATAAAGGAACTTGGACCGAAGCTATTCAAGTGATCTCCGCTTACTAAGACTTTAAACTTATAAAAAAAGCCACTCTCAAATAGGAGTGGCTTTTAAAGTATTGGAGTATAAATATTATTTACCGCGCTCTTGCAGATAGGTCTCAATAATAAACTCGATATTATTATATATCAAGGGTTTAGTAATAAAACCCTTAACTACCTCATACTCATTTGCTCTTTGCTGATCTGCTTTAATAAGCGAATTACTCATCGCAAAAATAATGGAGTCCTTATGAGCAAAATCCTTGATGTAGGCATCTAAGAACTCAAAGCCATCCATTACTGGCATATAGATGTCTAGCAAAATAACGGAGGGGAAGTCTCCCGCGCTCTGATCAAGTCGCTTTAATTCGTCCAGGGCCTCAGCACCGTCGGGCAGTAACTCCACCTTGGCATCAGCATAATTTCGTGTAATAATATTCTTTAGTACGAAGCTATTTACCTGATCATTGTCAACGATCATAATGCTTACCCCGGAATCACTCATAGTTGTTTGGTCTTTGAGGGCGATATTCCAAATTTATCTTTATACGCCTTACCAAAATAGCTTAAACTTCTAAATCCTAAAGCGTGTGAAACTTCAAAAATGCTTAAATCTTCCGTTTGCAACATATTTTTTGCCTTATGTAAACGGAAGTCATTTATATATTGAATTGGCGTCATCCCAGTTAGGCGCTTCACTTCACGCTCTAGTTTGGGGGTAGTCATATTCATGTGCTCCGAAATTTGTGGAATACTGAAATTACGGAATCGAAAATGGTTGACCAAAAGCGCTTCCATATGCGAGAGCACCGGATCCTTAATTCCAAATTCGTGATTAATTGGCGCCGAAGTATCGTAAATACGACGCAACTGCTCGCGCGTTTTAAGCAAGTTATTTACCCTTGCCAGTAGAATATCAAACTTAAAAGGCTTCACGATGTAATCATCGGCTCCAAAATTATAGCCTTCAATTCGCCGCTCATCCTCACCTAAAGCGGTAAGTAGAATGATGGGAATATGCGAAGTTCGATCGTTAGATTTTACTGATTCCGTGAGCTCGTAGCCATTCATTTCCGGCATCATGATATCACTAATAATAATATCCGGCATGTTTAAACGGCAGCGTTCCAAGCCTTCTAAACCATTTTTGGCTTCAAAAACCTCAAAATAATCTTCGAAGAGAGCGGTCATCGAATTCAATAGTTTTTCATTGTCCTCAACAATGAGCATTTTCTTTTGCATAGCAATCAGAGTTTGGGCAAGCTAACGGTAAAGGTGCTACCCTCCCCCACTTTGCTTGACAGTTTAATTTTTCCTTTATGTAATTTCACGAATTCGGATACGATCGAAAGCCCTACTCCAGTTCCCGGTACATTGCTCACATTGGAGCCCCGGAAAAAAGATTGAAATACTTTCGATTGTTCTTCCTCTGGAATTCCAATTCCTCGATCCACCACCGATAATTCTAAGTCCTCCTTATCAAAGTTTAAAACCACACCTACCTCCTGCTTTACATCCGAGAATTTTAAGGCATTTCCCAATAGGTTACTCAGGATGTAACGAATTAGAGAATAATCTGCCTGACATTCTACGGGCTCCCCTATCACCTCGCAACGAATACGCTCGCTGCCCGAGTTGGCTACTCGATATTCCTCCGCTAGTTCTTCGGCAATTTGCACAAAGTCCACCTGACTTAAATTAAAATTCCGTCGGCCAGTGGTGAGCTTCTTCAGTTCCAGCATATCCATTATCATGGTATTAAGGCGATCCACCTCTTCCTCCATGGTGCTTAAACCTAGCTTTAGCAGTTTAGGACTTTGTTTCACTTTTAGCATTTCGATATTCGCCTGAATCACCGCCAAGGGTGTTTTAAATTCATGACTAGCAACCGAGTACAAATTGGTTTTAAACTTAGACAGCTCCTGCTCCTTCGATAAAGCGGTCATCAAATCTTCCGTAAGGTGCACACTTTCGGTAATATCACGGGTAGTACTTAAACTTCGGTACTGAACATTACCTACACTTTCGAGCTCAGTATAGGTAGTCTCCAGCCAGCGTAGCCGACCCTCACCATGATTAATCTGATACCGAATGCGGGTTCCAGGCTGATCAAAAAACCGCATTAAGGTGGTAAAGTCCATTTCATTGATAAAATCCTGACTGAGGAAATCAGTAAGCTTCCGACCAATTAAAGTTTCGGCACTATAACCCAAAACCTTTAATGAACTAGGAGTAGAAAAGCGAATAGTATTATCAGCATCGTGCAAACACACCATATCCGTGGTATGGGTCGCTATGAGCTGGTAAACATTCGAGGTAGAAAACATTATACTTTTTCTTAGGCTAACAATAATACAATATATTTCACTTAAACTTAATCATATTAAGCAATTCCAACCTATGAAAAAATAAAAAAGCCCGACCAAGGCCGGGCTTCTAAGCAAAAATTTAGAGTAAAAAATACTAGTATCGGTAGTACTCAGGCTTGTATGGACCTGCTTGAGGAACGCCAATATAATCGGCTTGCTCTGCAGAAAGCTCCTCTAATTCCACACCAATTTTAGCCAAGTGCAATTCTGCCACTTTCTCATCAAGGTGCTTTGGCAAGGTGTAAACCTCATTCTTGTACTTATCGCTGTATTTCCACAATTCGATTTGTGCCAAAGTTTGGTTGGTGAAGGAGTTCGACATTACGAAACTAGGGTGACCAGTAGCACAACCTAAATTCACCAAACGACCTTGAGCCAATAGGATGATATCCTTTCCGTTGATGGTATACTTATCTACTTGTGGCTTAATCTCCACGTGGCTTTCGCCATGATTTGTTTTTAGCCAAGCTACATCAATCTCATTGTCGAAGTGGCCAATATTACAAACGATCGCTTTATCCTTCATTTTCTCGAAGTGCATACCGCTAACAATATCTTTATTACCGGTGGCCGTGATGATGATATCCGCTTCTTCTACCGCGTTGATCATTTTCTTCACTTCAAAGCCATCCATAGCGGCTTGTAATGCACAAATTGGATCAATCTCGGTAACGATTACTCTACAACCTGCACCACGTAATGAAGCGGCAGTACCTTTACCAACATCTCCATAACCACCAACAACAGCAACTTTACCAGCCATCATAATATCGGTAGCACGACGAATGGCATCTACTGCAGATTCGCGACAACCATATTTATTATCAAACTTCGATTTGGTAACCGAATCATTCACATTGATTGCTGGAATAGGTAAGGTGCCATTGCGCATACGCTCGTATAAACGGTGTACACCAGTAGTGGTTTCTTCACTTAAACCTTTTACTCCTTTCGCGATTTCTGGGTACTGATCCAATACCATATTGGTAAGATCACCACCATCATCTAAAATCATATTTAGTGGAGTGCGCTCTTCGCCAAACCATAAAGTTTGCTCGATACACCAATCAAATTCTTCCTCGGTCATTCCCTTCCAGGCATATACCGGAACACCAGCTGCCGCAATAGCTGCCGCTGCATGATCCTGAGTAGAATATATATTACAGGAAGACCAGGTTACATCAGCACCTAGCTCTACTAGTGTTTCAATTAAAACTGCCGTTTGGATGGTCATGTGTAAACAACCAGCAATACGGGCACCTTTCAAAGGCTTGTCTGCACCATATTCCTCACGAAGGGCCATCAATCCTGGCATCTCTGCCTCCGCTAATTCAATTTCTCTTCGACCCCATTCTGCCAAAGAAATATCCTTTACCTTGTAAGGAACATATTTTCCTACCGCTGTACTCATAGCTCTATTTATCTGAAAATTTGCAAATTTTGGCAAAGATACCGCAAATGGTTCGCATCAAAAAAGTATCATTGCTGCATTATGGCAATCTATAAAGAGTATCAATGGGAACATTTTCAACTGCTTATTTGGAAATTAGATGAAGCAGATGAACTATCTATTAAGCCCGAGGAGCTCTCTGAGCCCGATCAAAAAAAATGGCAAAAGATTAAAAACCCTCAGCGTCGCCTCGAATTTTTAGGCGCCCGTGCGGCATTGGCCGAATTATTAGGCGCTAATCCTAAATTATCCTATAGTAAATCCGGCGCACCCCAATTAGATAGTCATCAAGGGGTTTCTCTCACTCACAACCGCGAATATGCTGCAGCAATGATCAGTAAAAACTATCGTGTAGGTTTAGATTTAGAAGCGTATCGGCCGCAAATGACGCAGTTAAAATCGCGCTATCTAAGTGATCAAGAATTAAACAGCCTCGGAAAAGATGAGGAAAGCCTGCAACAACTAAGTAGCTACTGGTGTGCCAAAGAGAGCCTCATCAAACTTCTTGATGCTCCCGAACTTGATTTAAGAAAACAAATTCGCATTAGTCCTTTTCACTTAGGAAAGAGTGCAATAGGTAAAGCTGTGGTAAAAAAACAGGGTGAACAATTAATATTCCCCCTCTATTTTAAACTGGAAAAAGACTTTTGTCTTTGTTTTTCATTCCACTAAGTTTTTCATTTTCCTAATAAGAACTTACGGCTACTGATGGCCATAATTTAGTAGGTTTGTGCTCTCATGGAAATGCCCAAGGTTTCGCATATAATTGATCGTGCCCGAGAAAGAGGAACAAAACTATTGGCGGTTTTAATAGACCCCGATAAGCCTTCTGATTCGGAGCTAATTGCACTTTGCCAAAAGGCGGAGGACAATGGCGCAGACCTCATCTTTGTTGGTGGCAGTTTGCTTTCCGCAGATGGCTTAGACCAGTGCCTCCAAACAATTAGAGCCCATTGTAAAATTCCGGTTATTCTTTTTCCTGGCAGTGTTTTGCAAATTTCGGAAAAGGCCGACGGTATTTTATTCTTAAGCCTTATTTCGGGTCGAAACCCAGATTTACTTATCGGCAACCAAGTAATTGCTGCTCCCTATTTAAAGAGCTCTAAGCTTGAGGTTTTACCAACTGCTTACATGTTGGTAGATTGTGGCACTACTACCACCGCTATTTACATGAGTAATAGCACCCCTATTCCTTACGAGAAGCCCGACATTGCCGCTTGCACCGCTATGGCGGGAGAGTTTTTAGGCTTGAGGTATTTCTACATCGATGGTGGGAGTGGCGCGCAAAAAGCAGTGAGTCC
>CATMQD010000212.1 GCA_950073045.1 uncultured Flavobacteriales bacterium
TAATGCACTGTTAACGAATTCCATCGCTTCTTGTTCAATCGACTCGGGGTAGAGCAAATGCACATTGGCACCAGCATCCAGAGTAAAGTACAATGGTTTTTGAGTTTCCCTGCGCCATTCCCAAACCTTATTGATAATTTCCAAGGTATGTGGCTTCATTAGGATGAAATAAGGGCGGCTGCTCATCATCATCGCATGTAGGGTTAGGGCCTCACTTTCTACTAATTCTCCAAAGGCTTCTAAATTTCCTTGCGCCAAAATTTTCTGCAAGCTGGCCATATTTCGATGCGCTTGTTTAAAGCGTTCTGCCGCGAAAGGGTGACCCTTCATTAGGCCGTGGCCTGCAGTACTACTCACAGTCTTCTGACCAGTCTCCACCAATAGTATCGTGTCTTTAAAAGAAGTGAAGACTGGGTCTACCTTTCCCGCATAAGGAATGGCGTATTCATCAGAGCTATTGGCAATGCCCTCTGTTTTACCCCATAGGCCTAAAGGTCCGTAAAGAGAACGACTAGCCGATCCAGAGCCTAATCGCGACCACTCACTCGCCTTGCGGTAAAAAGCATCTTGCTCTAAACTCAATCCTTCGGGCGATAAGGAAAGTAGGGCTAGGGCCAGGGCCGACATCCCACTGGCAGAACTGGCAATGCCACTGCTATGTGGAAAGCTATTATAGGTATGAATGCTAAACTTCCTTCCTCTTAAAAAGTCAAGCTCCGAATTAATCCGCGCTAAAAACTGCTGAATTTTCGGTTTAAAGTTTTCCGCTTTTTGATAGTCGAGAAAAACTTCAAAATCGAAATCTCCAGAGGAGGCTTCATCCAATAATTCGACCTTAGTTTCGGTGTAGCTTTCCTTCAGCGTAAAGCTGAGACTGGGGTTAGCCGGTAATTGAGGGTCGTATTTACCCCAGTATTTTACCAGTGCAATATTGGAGGGACTACGCCAGCTGCTTTCGTTCATGCTTTTTGATTAAGGCTTCCTAACCTGAAATTGGCAAAATGGTTTAAGCGCTTTGGGTTTCCGCTTCGCGGTGAATTTTCTTCACTAAACCTTGCAATACTTTTCCCGGACCAACTTCGGTGAAAAGAGTGGCACCATCCGCCACCATGTTTTGCACGCTTTGGGTCCATTTTACAGGAGCGGTTAATTGCTTAATTAAGTTGCTCTTAATTTGCTCGGGATCACTAATAGGGGTAGTGCTCACATTTTGATAAACAGGGCATATCGGCGTGTTGAAAGTGGTGTTGTTAATTGCTGCAGCAAGTTTCTCCTCAGCTGGTTTCATTAAAGGCGAATGGAAGGCACCTCCAACCGGCAATACTAAAGCCCTTTTCGCGCCATTTTCTTTCATTAGCACACAGGCCGCTTCTACCGCAGGTACTGCGCCTGAAATCACTAATTGTCCGGGACAATTGTAATTAGCAGGAACCACAACGCCATCCACCTGGGCGCAAAGTTCTTCTACTTTCTCATCGGCTAAGCCTAATACTGCAGCCATGGTGCTAGGTTCTGCTTCACAGGCTTCTTGCATAGCTAAGGCTCGTGCAGATACTAATCTAAGGGCATCCTCAAAAGCCAGGGTTCCATTGGCTACTAAAGCCGAAAATTCACCTAATGAATGTCCCGCCACCATGTCGGGTTTAAAGTTTTCAATATTCTTCGCTAGGATTACCGAGTGCAAGAAAATTGCTGGTTGGGTAACTTTGGTTTGTTTTAAATCTTCAGCAGAACCTTCGAACATAATGTCGGTAATGCGAAAACCTAAAATCTCATTGGCTTTTTCAAATAAGGCCTTATTCGCTTCCGAAGCTTCGTAGAGGTCCTTGCCCATTCCAGAAAATTGAGCGCCTTGCCCGGGGAAGATGTATGATTTCATTTACAAGTATTTAGTATTTAGTACTTGGTATCTAGTACCGATAAAATTTAATAAGTGCAAATTATCTAGAGGTCTACCGATCTAAACTTTTTTGCAATGAGGCATTCATTTTTTGAACCTCATTTAGCTGTAATAAATAAGGCTCTAATTTATAGTTTTCAATTAGGCCCAACTCTTCTGCGATAATTATTTGGGTTTCCAATTCATAGCAGGAGCCCTGTGCGATGCTCAAAAAGCGTTTGAATTCCTTTTTAGTGTTTCTTCCGGCACCCTCCGCTATATTAGATGCGATGGATACTGCAGCTCTCCTTATTTGACTACTAAGTCCATAGAGTTCCTCTTTTGGGAACTTCGAAGTGATTTGGTAAGTAGTAACTGCGATGTTTTTAGCTTGTTGCCAAACTCTAAGTTCTCGGTATTGATGCATATTTTCAAGTTAAGGTTTGCTGAATATACATCATATTGAACTTGAACAGAGGAAATAGCAGGAACCAAGTACTAAATACTAGCTACTAAATACTAAGTACTAACTGTCACCCAAAATACTCCACCGCATTATTAATCGTCTCCTCTAAACGGATGCGATGTAGCTCACAACCATGTTTGGCGATCGAGGGTGCTAAAATTTTCCAGAATTCCTCAGCGAGCACTTCGGTAGAAGCGAACTTACCGCGCATAAAGTCTACATCATGGTTGAGGTTCGCATGGTCTACCTTGGCAATTACCTCCTTCTGAATGATCTTCTTAAGATCTACCAGATTCATTACAAAACCAGTGTCGGGGTCGATTTCACCCTTTACCGTAACAATCAAAGTGAAATTATGTCCATGGAAGTTTTTATTGGCGCACTTTCCAAATACAGCATCATTTTGCTCCTCACTCCAATTGGGGTTATAAAGTTGGTGAGCGGCGCTAAAACGTTCCTTCCTTTCTATATAAATCATGAGCCGAGGCTAAATTTTCGGCAAAGATAATCGCTATTTCAACTTCTCATTGTTATGATGACGATCATGATCTCGCTTAGCCTTATGATCCATTTTACGATCGAAGGCAGCTTGTAAATCGGTATTGGTTTGATTGGCTAAACAGAGCACTACAAATAGCACATCGGCAAGCTCTTCACCTAGGTCCTTGGCTTTATCGCTTTCTTTCTCACTTTGCTCGCCATAACGACGTGCAATAATACGCGCTACTTCACCAACCTCCTCGCTAAGCTGAGCCATATTAGTAAGCTCATTGAAATAGCGCACTCCATGGTTCTTTATCCATTGGTCTACTTCGGCTTGCAGTTCTTCAATACCTTTCATCTTAAGCAATTTTTATTTTCGCTTTCGCTGAGACTTAGCCAGAAACAAGGGCCAAGCACTAATTAATTCTGCAAGCTTAGGAAATTTTTAAGCACTTGGCCTTCCCACTGCAGCTGAATAAAATAGGTACCAGAACCTAAAGCCTGACCTTGATACCGACCATCCCATTTAAATTGAGGATCACTGCTCTCAAAAACCTTTAAACCATAACGATCTACTATCGTAACTTGGAAATCGGCTGGACCATCCGCGATACTTAAATGATAGAAATCGTTTAAGCCATCACCATTCGGGGTGAATACATTGGGTAGAATGGGCAAGCTAATGCTTTGATCGGGAATGTAAATTTGATAATTCAGGCTGCTGCTGCAACCATTGCTATCCACTAAGGTGAGCGAAACGGTATAAATGCCCGGGCTGTATTGATGTTGAGGATTTGCGCTACTGCTACTATCGCCATCTCCAAAATGCCAAAGACGACTGTAAGCATTGCCCACACTCTCATCATAAAACTGAAGACTACTACTATCAGTAGGGAAATAGCTCCAGTCGAAAGCCGCTTGTGGTCCACTAAATCGAATTTCAACTTCAATCAAACTGTCACAAGCCCCCGGATTAGAACGCTGGAAACTAAAAAGTGTATCGTTTTTAAACCAATTACCATTTAGCCTAATGGAATCTTGGCTACAGAGTTCATAAAGTTTTTGCTCACTAGGAGCAGGTGTGATACCTAGGTTTAAGCGATTTATTTGACCGCAAGCAGCCCCGCCAAAACTTGTGTCGTAATAGATACCAGCCGCCGTGAGGTATTGATTGTTAAAGAAGAAGCTATCGCCCTGACAAATAGATTCGTTTTGCACTTGGGCGTTACCAAAAGGATTAAAATTGTTGCCAGTGCTTAAGCAAGATGGACTAGAAACCGTCCAACCTCCCACAGAAACCGAGGAAGAGGAGGGCCAGCTATTGGGGCTGCTACCATCGGTGGCACTGTACCGAATGCAATTACCATTATTACGCACCAACTTTTGCCACTTTAAAGCATTTGATACGCCATCTACGCGGTTCTTTACGGCCACTCCGTAAAGGCCAACCATATCCACAAAATTGGGCCCATTGCCAAAGGTTAGGGCGATGCAATCATCGTCATTTACCCCATTTAAATTGGTGCGAACATCATCGTTGCAGGCTTGAAAACCTGCCCCAGCTTGATGGTTATTAGCATTAGATATAATTAGGCTTGCCCCCGAGGCTAATTGGCCAGAAAGCTGTTGCGTTCCTGTGGCAGAAGTATTGGTGCCATTGTAAACCTGAACGTAATAGTTACTAAGGTTTATGCTGCTGGAGGTAGGATTGTAAATTTTAATGGCCCAGCCACTGCCAGGGTCCCAATCCACATATTCCACAATCATTAGATCGTCGGTTTGTGCTTGGAGAGAAACACAGATTAAAAGTAGGTAAAGGCTTTTTAGCAGGCGCATGGCATCAAATTGTTTGGCGAAATAAAGCAATCAAGCTTAGGCAGATGTTAAGCGAATTTTATTCCTTGTTCTTAGTGTCAATCCAGATAGTAACTGGTCCATCGTTTAGCAACTGCACCTCCATGTGGGCACCAAATTTGCCTTGAGCTACCCGTTTTTCACCCATTAATTTTTCTGCTTCTGCTATAAACTCCAAATAAAGTTTCTCCGCCAAATCGGGTCCTGCCGCACGGGCGTAACTTGGTCTGGTTCCCTTTTTTACTTTGGCGTGTAGGGTAAACTGACTAACCACTAATAATTCTCCCTTAACGTCTTCAGGGACGAAGGGCGAGAAGCCCCATTCAGGCCCCGGGGGGTCGAGCGAGAGCCAGAAGAACTCGCGCACGAAGGCCACCGGACTCCAGTTGACCGAGGCGAGCATGTTGAGCCCGATGATCTCGATCGCGATAAAGCCGAACAGCAGCGAGGCGACGCCCAGCCAGCCGAGATAGATCGGCCCCAGCTGCGCCTGGCCAAGCTTGCCGAACCAGTAGGCGTTGGAGTGGATCGGGATGCGCGGTTCGTCGGTGAAGGGAAGGTCTATGCCCATCTCGGCGGGCCCTTCAAGCTGCACCTGCGTGAAGATATTCTGGTAGCGTGCCATGACGTACTCCCTTCCTCAGGACCAGATCGGGATGCTGCGCCACCAGTCCCACCATTCGGGGAAGCTGCCCTGATAGAGCGGCCCCGCCAGGATCATGCACGCTGCGCTCCAGAAGCCGGCATTGAGCGCCAGCAGCAGCCCCAGCCGGTGGATGCCGACGGTGCCGATCGAATAGCCGACGAAGTCGCGGAAGAACGTGTCTTCATATTCGGGCGACTTCACCTCCGTGCCGCGCGGTACGTTCACCGCCGAGAGCACCAGCGATCCGTGCAGCGCAAGCGCGAAGCAGGTAGTGAAGAAGAACGTGATCGCGACCATGTGCAGCGGGTTGTAGTGGAAGTTTGCGTAGGAATAGCCGGTGTTCGACACCCAATCGAGGTGGCTGAAAATGCCATAGGGAAACGCGTTCCCCCAGGCGCCGAGCCATAGCGGGCGGATCACGACGAGCGTTGCATATGCGAATACGGCAAAACTGAAGGCGACCGGGACATGATACCCCATGCCCAGCTTGCGGCAGATCTCTACCTGTCGCAGCGCCCACGAAACGAAAGCGATCAGCGCGCAGACCGTGATGATTTGCCAGTAGCCGCCGGCATTGAGCGGGGCGGCGGCCAGCCCTGCGTCGATGGGTGGCGGATCGATCGAGATCAGCCACGGGTTCCAGGTCGGCCCCTGTGATCCCGCGGCAAAGATCATGAGCGTGCCCAGCAGAGCGCTGATCGCCG
>CATMQD010000213.1 GCA_950073045.1 uncultured Flavobacteriales bacterium
TAAACCCGACTCAGTAGCCACAAACAAACTATCTCCCAAGTGGGTAGAAGCCAAGATTAATCCATTAGTGCGCACTATTTCCTCGGTACTTCCTTTGGCTACCAATCCCCCAGGGGTTCCCAAATAGAGGGCTTTATTTTTCTCTAAACTTAAAATCGGACGATAGCGATTATCCTGCAACTGGAAAAAATCTGGCGCTAAGAATAAGCCCTTATTACTGATTAATACTACTCGCCCCTTACTGTAGAACAATCCATTTACAGCACTGGCATTCAAATCACTAGGCAAGGGCCAAAGCCCATTAAAGCTTAGGCTATCTGCTACTAAGCCTGCATGGTATAATGAATCGCCTTTAAGGCTAAAGTAATTTTGCCCCTCCGCAAAGGATAGCCCGCCATCAGGGGGCGGAATAAAACCACTCCCGGGCACGGGCTTTCCCGCTATGGACGCTAAAGAGCCCTCCTTAAAATAGCTATTCGCTTGGCCCTTAATTAAAGTCACCTCCTTATGCCATGGCTCCCAAGTCTCCCTAAATAAAAAGTGGCTGCTGTCACATTCGGCCAATAAATCTCCCCCAACGGTTCTTAATGCTTTAAAGCCTTTCGGCAGATGAGATTTCGGCACCAAGCTATCACCATCCCAATGGTATAAACCATCCGAAAGTGCCACATAAAGTCCTTCCCCAGCATTAATAATATCCAATACCGATTGATCTGGATTTATGGAAATCTCCTTTAAGCTTAGTCCATTATACTCGGCAATTCGACTGCCATCATGGAAATATAACCTTTCGTTTCGCCAGCTGCGTTCTACCTTTTCAATTACTGGGAAATCCTCTAAAAAGAAAGTCTCAAAGCTATAGCCATCGTAGCGAATTAAGCCTGCACCTTCACTAGCCATCCAGATAAATCCTTCGGGACCTTGCACCATATTGTTAATGGCGGTTGTGGGTAAACCTTCCTCCAAGCCAATTTTCTTCCAGTCCGATTTCTGCCCGCAAAGGGCTATGGAAAAGGTGAAGAATAGAAGAAAAAGGTGGAGCCTGCGCACCGACATCAGCAATTCGATTTACAGCAAATTTAGGTGATGTGTTTGTGATGCGTTTATAAACGTTTAGGATAAGACTAGCAATTTCGGGCAAACTAGGTTTGAAGCGCAATGAAAACCGCCTTATTAATTCTAGTTCTTCCCTTATTTTGTCGGGCTCAAATATCAAGTATTGAGGCGCATGGCCTCGCCAATATTGGTATTAGGAGTCAGCTTATAGACCATATTGCGGCCTCGGGTTCGGACTATTCCCGAATTAGTAATAGTATATTCTTTAGTCCGGGATTACCGGAGCTTAGCCGCTATAATCTAAGTTTCGAGCAGCGCCGTAAGGGCCGAAACTACGCTCTAGGCCTTCAGCACTTCGGCCCAGCACACTATCAGCTTTCCGAAATCCAAATCGCCTATGGCATGCCTTTAAGTAAAGGCTTTGGCCTGGGCTTAAAGCTTGGTCTGCAGCATCAGCAAATGGTAGAGCAGGCCCCACGGCAGTTCACCAATTTTGCCCTGCATTGGGATTATAGTTCCTCTAAATGGATATTGGGGGGCGCCATAGCCCAAAACAGTAATCCCGATCAGAACTGGCGGATTACTAATCAGTTTCTTTATTCCGCTACTGCCAATTTCAGGATTTATGCCCAGCTACAAGTAAATACTAGTGTGGCAAGCCAATGGGCTTTGGCTATGGACTATAAAGTCTGGAAAGCGCTACGTTTTAGTCAAGGAGTGGTTTATAGCCAGGGCCTCGACTATCGGGCTGGACTGGGAATTTCCCTTAAGAGCTGGGGCTTTCATTTTGTTTGGCAGTGGCAGAAAGCCTTTGGAAATCGCGAAGCTTTAAGCATTATTTACAAATGGTGAGGCCTCTACTAATCTTAAGCCTTTTTGTGAGCCATTTTGCATTGGGGCAAAGCGATTTAAATGAATGGCTAAACCTCCGCAGTTCCGATGCCGAGCAAGCCGAGCAGCTGTATTTAGAATGGCAGGAGCTTCAGCAAAACCCCATTGCCATTAACTTTTGCAGTAGAGATGAGCTTTTACAAACCGGTTTGCTCAATATTTTCCAAGTGCATAACCTCATCCAATACCGTGAGCGCGAAGGATTAATTTATAGCAGTCGCGAATTAATTTTGGTGAAAGGATTTAGCAAGGAATTAATTAGAGCCCTAGAAAGCTTTATCGACTTTCGCACTGAAAACCCAAAGCTTGATTTCAGTCCGCAAGCCCTATTTAAATACGCTAAGCACGATGCCCTTTGGCGCTGGCAAATTAAAAGCCCTCTTTCGGAAGCATTTAAAGATGGAGATTATTTAGGCGATCCACTAGAAAGTCGGATTCGTTATCAGTTTCAAAGTAGAACCGGACTAAGTGCCGCTATCAATCTTCAAAAGGATCCCGGGGAAAAATGGACCGGTCCCCTGCTCTTCGACCATTCTGCTTTTTATCTACGCTATAAATCCAATCGGAATTTAAGGCAGATATTGGTGGGGGATTTTCAGTTTCAATTTGGGCAAGGATTAAGCTTATGGTCGGGCTCCGCTTTTGATGCTTCCGCTATTGGCGCCGACATAAACCGTTATAGCAAAGGCTTTCGGGCTTTTGCGGGTAATGAAGAGAATCGATTCTTTAGGGGTTTGGCCTTAGAATATCAATGGCGCGCTTTTAATCTACAGCCCTTTATCTCCTACCGAAAATTGGATGCCCGGGAAGAGATAATCCAAGGCGAGGCATATCGTAAACCCGTTTATGGCGGCTATCACCGCAGTGAAACCGAAATTGCTCGTCGTAAGCAATTGCCTTTAAGCTCGGCGGGATTGCAAGTGCAGTACGAGAATCAGCAAAGTAAAATTAGTTTGCTTTGGCATGGGCATCGCTTAGGTCAAGCACCGATTCCTCCTGAAGATTTCCTGGAGAGCCTGCAGCCCGATCGGCAGCAATACTCTAACCTCAGTACTAATATTCAGCATTTAGTAGCGGGCTTCTTTTTAAACTTGGAACTAAGCTTCGATGCCGATTTCCATCCTGCCGCTATTTTCTCCTGGCAAAAGGCCTTTGGCGATCATCTTAAAATTGCCCAGCAAGTGCAGCAGAATAGCGTACACTATGTTTCCTGGTGGGCCTCAGCGCCGGGACCAGACCTAAACCCGGGGGCTACCGCTTTTGTGCAACAAATTGAAATCCCTTGGACCTATCACAATCAAAGTCAAATTAGATTGGAATACCAGCGCTACCCTTGGCCCCGGTATCAGATTGATGGCCCCTCAGCCGAAAGGCAAATACAAATACTACATCGTTGGCATAAATTTGAACAGCAATGGGACTTCCGCTTTCGTTACCAGAACTCGGAAAGCATGGATGGAAATAATGAGCAGGCCGAGCTACAAACCAAGCAGCTAAATACCTGGCAACTGCGCTTAATACACCGTTGGCCCATTACACGGATAATAAGCTGTCGCAGTTCAATTCAATATAAAAATCAAAATTCTAATGGTATTCCCGCTCAAGGGCAGATGATTAGTCAGCAATGGAATTTTGAGCTCGCTCCCCAATGGCAGCACATCATCAGCTACAGCTTAAGTGATATTGACCAAAATGCGGGCGCCCTTTATAATTACGAAGCTGATTTACGTTACGGTTTTTCCATTCCCGCCTCCCGCGGACAAAGCCTCCGTTTTAATACTTTAAGCCGATGGAAGGGGGAGAGATTTGGAATCGAGGCAAAGATTTCTTACTTATATGCGATAGAGGAAAAAACTTCGCAATTGGACTTCAAAATACAGTGTCGATATCACCTCTAATTGCCCTTATCTTTGTGTAGATAATTCCGAAAAAAAATAAAGATGCTTTCAAACAAACTAGCACAAGCACTCAACAATCAGATTAATGTAGAAGCCGCCTCTTCACAGGTGTATTTAGCGATGGCTTCATGGGCAGAAGTACAAGGTTTAGAAGGAGTTGCCTCCTTTATGTACGAGCAATCAGATGAGGAACGTCAACATATGCTTAAACTGGTAAAGTTTGTAAACGAGCGTGGTGGCCATGCCTTAGTACCCCAGCTGGATGCGCCTAAAGCGGACTTCGGAACTTTCCGCGATATGTTTCAAGAACTTTACGATCACGAATTAAAAGTTTCGGCCAGCATTAATGAACTAGTGCACATCGCTTTGGAAGAGCGTGATTACGCCACTCATAATTTCCTACAATGGTATGTTGCGGAGCAAATTGAAGAAGAAGCTCAGGCGCGTACTATTTTAGATAAAATCAACCTCATCGGAAACGATAAAGGAGGGCTGTACCTCTTTGATCGCGATATTCAGCAGCTTACTGTAAATAGTGCTGCTTCCGATAACCCTCAATAATTTTAGTGAATGAAGAACACTTATTTTGATCTGATCGATCAGACCTATTATTTCCCTCAGGAAGGTTTCGACTTGCGTGATGAGCACTTAACTTTCCATGGTATTTCACTGAAACACCTCATTGACAAATACGGCACACCTTTTCGATTTATATACCTCCCTAAGATTGGAGATCAGATCAAGAAAGCCCGTAATCTATTCAATCGGGCCATTAAGCGTTCATCCTATCGAGGAAGCTATAATTTTTGCTATTGCACCAAGTGTAATCACTTTTCCCATGTGGTAAGTGAGGCCTTAAAGCACAATGTTAATTTGGAGACCTCCTCCTCCTTTGATATCGATTTGATTCTAAATCTGTACAAAGAAGGCAAGTTTACCAAAGACCGTTACATTGTAAACAATGGTTATAAAACCGACGATTACCTGCAAAAGATCGTAAAGCTCCATGAGCTAGGCTTTGAGAATGTTATTGTGGTTTTAGATAGCATGACCGAATTGGAAAGATTGATGGCCTTTGCCGGCGATAATCGTATCAAAATCGGTTTAAGGATGGCCATTAACGAAGAGCCCCAATCAAGCTATTACACCTCTCGTTTAGGTATTCGCCATAATGAGATGCTCGACTTTTACGAGAAGTATATTAAAGGTAATGAGCAAGTGGAGCTTAGAATGCTACACTTCTTTGTAGACTCGGGTATTAAGGATAGCCTTTACTATTGGGGCGAATTCCAAAGAGCGCTAAAGCTTTACATCAATCTTAAAAAGCAATGCGATAGCCTTAGCCACTTTAACCTCGGCGGTGGTTTCCCTATTCGCAATAATTTGGGTTTCGAGTACGACTACGAATATATGATTCGGGAGATCGTACAGAATATCGGCGAGGCTTGCGATGCGGAGGAAATTCCCCATCCGAATATCTTCACCGAATTTGGTAAATATACCGTGGGTGAAGCGGGCGCCATCATTTTTGAAGTGCTGGAGCAGAAAAAGCAAAACGATACCGAGAACTGGTATATCATCAATAATAGTTTGATGAACACTATTCCCGATGCCTGGAGTATTCACGAAAAGTTCATTTTACTGCCCATCAATAAGTGGAATAAAGAATACCAAAGGGTGAATATCGGCGGTATTAGCTGCGACCACTCCGATTATTACAATTCCGATGAATTGAATCAGGAAGTGCTTTTACCGGCCTATACCGATAATGATAAGGAGCCGCTGTATTTAGGTTTCTTCCACACTGGCGCCTATCAAGATGCTATTTCAGGCTACGGAGGTATTAAGCACTGTTTAATTCCTTCACCCAAACACGTGATTATTGATCGGGATGAGAAAGGCAATATTGTGGATTATGTGTACCGCAATGAGCAATCTGCCGATGAGATGTTTAAACTATTAGGTTACAAATGAGAAATTATGCCGGCGTAGAAGGCGATTGGAGTGCTTACGAAAAGGCGCGCATTCTCCTGCAATCTATTCCCTACGATGGAACCAGCACCTGGGGCAAGGGAGCCGACGAAGGCTTTGAGGCCTTTTTGGATGCCACCGATAATATGGAGCTCTATGATATTGAAACCGCTTCTGAGGTTTACCAACAAGGGGTACATATTTTAGATCC
>CATMQD010000214.1 GCA_950073045.1 uncultured Flavobacteriales bacterium
TCCATGCTCCACAGCGTAGGCTAGGTCCCTACTGGCGGTGGCCTGAGAGATGTTTTTGAAGAATTTTAAATAATCAGATCGTTGGAACTCTGCCTTTCCAGAATCTAGGTAAATAAAGATGCGGCTCAAGTAATCGAGTTTCACTTCTTTTTCTTCCAAAAGGGGCTCTATGGCCTGATCAATGGCTTTTAGCATAAAGTGAATAAAAGCTTGAGAGTCGCCACTTTTATCCGCAGTGGCTAGGGCTTGATAATACTCTGTTTGACGCTCAGCGATTATGGATTCGAATGGTATAAATTCAAAAACTGGGTAGCTGTTCATTAATATAAGGGTATGCCATAAACGGCCTAAACGACCATTACCATCGCTAAAAGGGTGGATGAATTCTAGTTCGTAATGGAAGACGGCCGATTTGATTAAATCGTGATCCTTATCTTCTATTAAATAGGTAAATAAATCTTTAATAAGGCCCGGAACCATTTCCGCCTCCGGTGCAATATGGGCTAGTTGATTACCCTTCATGATTCCAACACCAGATTTTCGATATCGGCCGGCTTCATTTATCAGATCTTTGCACATTAATCGATGTGCCTTCAACAGGTCCTTTTCCGAGAATGGATCGAGCTCCTTAAGGTTTTGATAGGTCTCAATAGCATTCTTTACTTCGATAATTTCATCACTTGGCCCAAGAACCTTTTTGTTTTCTAAAAGCGCGGTGATTTGAGCTTCATCAAGGGTATTACCTTCTATGCTTAAGCTGGCTTGAATAGTTTTAATCCTATTCTGTTTCCGCATTTGCGGCGAATGAGCTCCTATGTAATGCGCCCTCACTCGACCCAGCTTTTCGGCGATGTCGATTAACAGATTTAAAATATCGGTGCTTAAGGTGTAAGGCGGTTTGCTCAATTTGATACTATCATTTGATACTATCAAAGGTAGGCCTTAATTCCATTTCTAGCGTAATCTATAGAGTAATCGCTTGTATAATCGTTGTATTTTAAAGGAAAGGACATTCATTTTACCGAGGCGTTTTTTTCCCAATTCGGATTGAAAGCTGCCCATTAAACTGCCCTGTACCGCTATGGTGGGGTGGGCCCAATACACATCGATGATTCCCTTTTTAGCGCAGTAAGACTGGTAATGATCTACGGGCGTTCCAATCTTATTGGCATAGCATTCCTCCAACATCAGGGTCGCCGCTTTCTTATCCATCAGGTAACAACCGGCAAAACGATCGGCTTGTTTCTTATAAAGTAATTGTCCCTTTTTACGCTCTGAGCCATTTACATAGCGGAGAATAGAATCGTCAAGTGAGATAATATATCCTTCTAGTTTACGCTCTTTGGCCTCGGCAATTACCTTTTTAAGCTGCTTAGTAAAATTCCGATTGAGGTGAATATCATCCTCCAAAATTAAGGCCAGCTCATCATTATCACGCAAGTTCTCGAAAGCCCGTAAATGCTTATAAACACAGGAGGCTCCGGCTGATTTACTATGCATGCGACCCTTAAAATAGCGATCGAGAATTTCATCGGTTAAATCAGCAATATCTCCTTCTAAGATAAAATGAGGGTCTAAAAAAGGATTCGCTGCTAAGTGCTTATCCAATTGTTGCCTACGTTCGGTAAATGCCGCAACGTGGACGATATAAGTTTTTAAACTCATTCGGGGGGTATTGGGGGTGCGCGAAGTTAAGGATTTAGTAGAGGCTTACCTTTAAGCTTTAGCCTTGGTTTCGATAGATTTGATCATAGCCCAAAGATTTGATTTTTGTTCAGTGTAATACTCTGGCAAGGCGGTGCAGATAATGATGTGTAATTTACCGTGAGCCACAAAACACACAACAAGCTGTTTAAACCGAATATCATGATCGGTATGAAAGCACTCTAACCAACGTGCCTCTCTTCCCTTTATATTGATTTTACCTTCATCTACCTTACTAAAGTCTAGCAATAAATCAGGAAACCCTTTGATGACATAAGCATCCCAAAGTTCATCTAAGGTCCAATTATTATCAGAAGAAGTTGAAACATCTAGACTAGCCTTAAATAAACGGCTGTTCAAAACAAGGGTCAGTCTATCGTCTTTTGATTGGTCGAGCCAGTTTTCGGCTGGGCTTATGCCGATGGTTTTGGAACTGTTCCATACTTTTTCCGGGGATGAGAAGCTGAAAATTAAGAAGGTAAGCCCAATGAGTAGTTTATGCATGGAAAGGGATTATAGGATCAATGATCATTACATGACCTACATCAAATATCATTCATTTTTACGTTTTCTCTTCCAGAGTATAATTAGGACTGGGATTACAATTGCCAGAAATACAAAAAATGGAAATAACCATTCTCCAGCTACTTGTCTGAGCTTTTGAGCATCGGGATTCGAATTATTAATCTGGGTGGTATTTGCTCCCTCATTAATTTGCGAGGTTAGGCGCTGGTCAAATTGTCTTTCTTTCCATTGGAGACCTTCACCATAAGATTGGCAGCATATTAAGAGTAGCAATAATAGGGTGAAGGATTTTAGGTTTTGCGAAAAGAACATCAGTTTAGGTTTGATTTAAAGTTTATCATAAAGCGAATTACGAATATACTTTCTCTTGGGTAGATATCCCCTAATTGCTTTGGTCAAAAGCTTTCTGGCAAACAATCATCCAGTGTTTTTCCTGTTGTCCTCTGGGTTCTAATTGCTCATAGCACGTAGACCACCTCACGCCTTGCGCATTATCTTTTCCATTTTACGGCCCTTAGCAAGTTCATCAACAAGCTTCTCCATGCGTCGACATTGCTTGTACACCTCAAATTCATCTTCAATTTCTTCAATTTGGTAGCCACAAACTACTCCTTTAATTAGGTGGGCATTGGCATTGATTTTAGCCCTTTCAAAAAAAGTTCTAAAGTCAACCTTTTCGTCGATAAGCTTTTGTATTGTACTGGCATCATGGCCTGTAAACCATTCGATAACTTGATCTAGTTCTTCCTTAGTACGGCCATTACGTTCTATTCTGCTGAGGTAATGGGGATAGATAGAGCCCAAAAGCATATTGGCAACTTTCTCATTCTTTTCAATCGTTACTTTCATCGAGTTTATCCTTTTTTTAATGTTGATAGTATTCCTGAGTGGCACTTTTAGCTTAGGTCTTCAATAGTCTAAAATAGTTTATTTCTACTTGGACTTATTTTGTTCTAATTCCCAGGTTTTATGTAAGTACAATGTCCTAATAGATATGAAAAGACTACAACTCAGCTTAACATGCAGAAAATAAAAAAGCCTTCCCCGGAGAGTAGGGAAGGCTTGATAATCAAGACGAAGAGGATTACTTGATTATTTTGAAAATTTGATTGGCTTTTGGCAAGTCTGGACTATTAACTTGAATTAGGTAGCAGCCGGAGTTTTCCGAGCTCAGAATTGGTAAAACCTCATTTTGACTCCACTTATAGCTTTTAACTAATTTTCCATCGGTACTTAGTATTCGCACGGTGGCCGTGAAATCTGGTCCATAATGGTGACGCAAATAGTAGGACTGTCCTTCTGAATAGGCATAAACAAATCTTTCCGCAGATTCTAAAGAAGGGTCTTTAATCACTCCTAAGTGGAGAGTGTATTCATTAATACCCCTTTGCACTCCTTCAAGCGAAACAATAGGCTGAGCCTTAAAATCATGAATATATCCAGTTTTCGGGTTTTCCAGATAGGCAAATTGATAGCTTTTTAGCTGATTTAGATCGGCTTCCAAAGCCAAAGCTGGCTTATCATTTTTTATTTCTAATTGGAGCTTCACCGTTTTTTGCTCCTCAAAGGGACTATTTTCAAGGGCTTGCTCTCCATCTTTAGTGATAATTGAAAGCTTGGTGATATTATTTTCAGGACTTAGTTTCCAGGCATCCCAGTTAGGGTCAAAGCCCTCACTAGCCATTGCTTGTACACCAATCCAAACATCATCTATGGATTCAGAAGAATCAGTTCGAACAATTAATCGCAGTCCGTCTAATTCTTGGGGCCTTTTGGTAAACGGTTTCTTTGCACTGGCCTCGGCTGTTTTTACATCCCAGGCTAAAGTTTGGCCTTCTGGCAATTGCATCCAAAAAACTTGTCCGGGTGGGAGCAAAGGTGAGCCCTGATGGCTGTTTCCTCCCTTAGGATTGTATGCCGCATAATTGCCATCTGCTAAAAGGTAGTAAAAGGAAGAGTTTATTGGGGCTGAAGAAAGTACCTTTTCAAGGTCAATCGTAAAGGTAAAAGGGTTGTATAGCATTTGCCAGGCTGCGTATTCTTGAGATCCTTTGGGCGCTGCAGGCATCATTTCAGTGCGGGCGCCATTTGATGAGCTTTGATTGGCTTCTACTATTACTCCTTTAGTTTTTAAATCTTGTTGAGCGATGGAATCGATAAAGAGGATTGCTTGATTCAGATTGTTGGACTTGTTTTTACTGTTCCATTTTTGAGAATGATGGTCCCAGATTTTTAGCTTATCCTTTGCACTAGATTTGGGAAGAAGCACCATTGGGCCAAAATCTAATGCATTGGTACTCAGTAGAACATTGGCCATTTGTTTATAACCGCCATGAAAGGGATATTGAAAACTTAATTCACCAACAACTGGTCCCTCTGGAACTATTTGTCCGAAATTCCCTAAGCTATCTGTTACTAACTCAACTAAACCATTGGTGTTTAAAGTAGAGTTTTCCGCCACCCGAATGGTGCCCGAAGTGCTTAACTGTGAACCTCGAATTTGTTGTGTAGAAGTACCAATGAAATTAAGATTTGGACTACCAGTTATCTGACCAAGAGGTATAAAATTGCCAGTAATATTCAAGGTGATTTGATCAAGATTTACATTGGTATTAGCATCGATGATTAGGTCGCGGCAGTTAATTGTGTTAGCAGTTATGGTCTGATTGCTTACTATCTGGCAGTCGATGTTTAAATCGCTTTGTTGTTCAAAATCTGTGTTGCTGCCATCCCAAGTCAAACCTTTATCGAAACTCCAGTGGTCTGCCATCAAAGTATGGATATAAACACCGTTTCTATTTATAATTGATCCAGAATAGATATGAAAGGCCCCATTATTATCTCGCCAAGCAAGGGCATTGGAATGTGCTCCTGGCATATTCCAAAAAGCATATTCATTAGGCCTATTAATATTATGAGTAATAGAGTCAGTAATATAATGAAAACTACCTTGAACAAAAGCCCAGCGAGATGCTGCATCGTCCCATTGCCAAATACGGTTATCAGTAAAAGAACTGTAAAACTGATCGGTAGTTTCGCCTCCCATAACATAGAACTTGGAACCATCAACCCAAGCAACGGAGTGTTTGCGCACACCGGGCTTTACCATAGAGTGATTTAGGGTAATGGTTTTTTCATAGCTGGTGGGATGAACACTAAAATCAGAATGTTTTAGGGTCCAAGTGTTGCTGCCTTCCTTATAGTACCATAGTTCTGCGAGATCAGCATTATTGTTGTAATAGTTAATACCTGAGCCACCATACATGAAGAAGCCTTCATCATTTCCTGCCGCAACCATTTTACTGCGTCCGCCAGGGTAAGATGCTTGGTAGTTCGCTTTGATATTAAAGTTTAACACATCACCGTTGAGGTGTCTCCATTGGACGCCATCCCACTTCCAAAAATCATTGTAGTATTTTGTGCCAGAAAATGGAGCATACCCATAGCCACCAAATAGGTAAGTATGCCCTTGGGAATTGGTCCAAACCACGGCTTCAGAGCGTGCAGCGGGAGTATTCTGTAAAGATGAATTAGTTATGGCCGCTCCATTTCGCTTAGTACTGCCATTCATCCAAGTCCACAGTTTAGATTGATAATCAAATTTCCACAAGTCATTTAAGACGCCTACGTTTCCATCTTCATCAAAGCCTAGTCCTCCAAAAAGCCAAAAATTACCATCTTGGTCTACCCAAGAAACTGCCTTGCTTCGTGCACCAGGAAAGT
>CATMQD010000215.1 GCA_950073045.1 uncultured Flavobacteriales bacterium
AGAGGTCGTTTAGGTTGTTTTCAATAAAACTAGGATCCTCCTTCATCTGCTTTTGCAGAAAATATAGAATACTCGTTTTTAATCCGCTAAAGCTGAACTGTAATTCGGGCATTTTAGGCTTAGCAAACTCAAAACTATCGGGATCTCCCAATTTTGCTCGCCGATCAATTTCCGGTCCTGCAGGGTAGGGCAAGCCCATAATTTTACCCGCTTTATCGAAGGCTTCACCTGCTGCGTCATCAATCGTGCTCCCTAGTAAATCCATTTCATAGGGCGACTCTACCTTTACAATTTGAGTATGTCCGCCGCTTACAGTGAGACATAAAAAAGGAAATTGTGGGTTTTCTTGGGCATCATCTTCAATAAGGTGGGCCAAGATGTGGGCTCGCATATGATTTACCTCTATAAGTGGAATGCCTAAACTTAGACTTAAAGATTTAGCGAAACTTGTGCCCACTAGAAGGGAACCCATTAATCCCGGACCAGAGGTAAAACCAATGGCAGTGAGGTCTTTAAGCTTTATTTCAGCCAGTTTTAAAGCTTTGTCAATTGCTGGCACAATATTTTGTTGATGAGCGCGTGATGCTAATTCGGGAACAACTCCGCCATAATCGGCGTGTATTTCTTGATTGGCAGTTACATTTGCCAAAATTTTACGATTTTGTACGATAGCCACGGATGTGTCATCACAACTGCTTTCGATACCAAGAATAGTTGCATTCATTTTACAAAAGTACAATCAGAAGACTGGTTAAAATAATTGTTCGCTTATTCCTCTTCCTAATGGTGTTTCTACTATTGGTAGCGGGAGTTTTCCTCATTCCTTCGGTACAGATTAAGGTGGCCAAGGAAGGAGCGAAATGGTTTAATAATAAGTATCAGCAAGATCTTCAGGTTGAACGCTTTCAGTACAAGTTCCCAAATATTATTCAGCTAGAGGAGGTTTTACTGCCCGATTATAAAGGGGATACCTTAATGTACTTTAGCCGCATTGATGCCGAAATTCGCGGTTATTCTCAACTCAGTAAATCATTACATCTAAATAATTTCAAAGCCAAGAATGCCCGCTTTTATCTGCGCACTCATTTTGGTGACAGCCTTCCTAATATTTCCTATTTCGTACAGGCTTTCGATGATGGCAAGCCCAAGGATCCGAATCGTTCTTTTAATGTGAAATCGGAAGAAGTGCAGATTTCTGGCGGAAGATTTTACCTAGATAACCGTAATGATACTTCCAAGGTGCATTTCTTTTGGCGGGAGATTCAGGCGGATATTGATAATTTCTTAGTGGCTGGTAAAGATGTTGGTGGCGATATTAATTCCTTAAGCTTTCGCGATGGTCGTAAATTGGAAGTCCGCGATACCAAAGGCAATTTCCTTTACGGTCCTAAAGGAGTGGTAGTGCAAGGCTTGGAGCTCTTAACCGGGCGTGGTCACCTTAAAGGCAATATTACCTTTATAACACCTTCGGCGAGCAGCTACTCTTATTTTGTGGATTCGGTAGTTATGATGGGGAATATCGACTATTCGGCCGTAGCCGCTGGTGATGTCCGCTATTTTAGTCGAGCCTATCCGCTTTTTCCAACCGCTAATTTTAAAGGTGAATTCGATGGCACTGTAAATGACCTAAAAATTAGGGATTTAGATCTTAGTGTTTTAAGCACGATTCGGGCTAGCGGTGATTTGGATTTGATCAACTGCACTAGTGGAATTGACCTTGGTATCAACACCGACAATTTCAAACTGAATGCTTCCACCGATGAAGCTCAAAGCATTATTCGCCTCTTTACAGATACTTTACCACCGATCTTAAATCGACTTGGCACTATAAAATGGGAAGGAGATTTTTATGGAAGCCTATTTGATTTTAAAACTCGTAGTGCCATTAGTACCGCTTTAGCGGAAATGGAAGTTGATGCAGAAATTCATAATCTGCGTAATCCAGAGAACATCCGTTATAAAGGTCGAATTAAAGCTACCCGTTTGGATTTGGCGGCAATTGGCAATAGCAAAGATTTACGGACTTCAAGCTTAGATTTAAATCTCAATGGACAAGGTATTGATCCGGAAACCATGAAAAGTACCATTGAGGGTCGCATTCATCATTTCTATTACCGCGATTATCGCTACCAAGCCATGCGCATTGATGGAAGTATTCAAGATGGAAACTTTGAAGGCGCTTTTAGAGTGGCGGATCCTAATTTAGCTTTGGACTTTAATGGGATAGCGAGTTTTAGTGGTGATACCTCTCGATACGATTTCACCGCCAAGGTAGATTCTGCCAATTTGTATGCTCTAAATTTTGTGGCAGACAGTTTAGCGCAGTTTAAAGGCGATTTAAAAATGGACTTTCTAGCCTTGGATTATGATCGCTGGGAGGGTAGCATCGACCTATTTGATGTGAAATATCGCAACTCCCGAAAACTCTATCCCCTGCAAGATGTGGCCATAGTGAGCAATGGCTTGGATAGTCTTAAAAGTTTGAACATTCGATCCGGAATGCTAGATGCCGATTTGAGTGGTAAATACAGCTTTAAAGGTTTGAGCAAAATCCTGAAGATGCGGATTGAAAAGTACCGCCAGCCTAATGTAAACTTGGCAATGGAGCCAATTTATGAGGATTTTGAATACAATATTGAGTTTAAAAATACCGCTGCCCTCAGTCAAAGTTTATTGCCTCAGTTTTTAGTAGAACCAGGCACCAAATTAAATGGAGGCTTTCGCTCTTTAGATCAATTACTTGAAGTTAATTTAGTTTCAGATGGTTTACGCTATCAAGATCAAATAGCGACCAACATTAATTTACGTTGGCTTTCGGGCTTTGCCGATTTACTCAATTTTGATGTGGGTTCCTACTTACGTGATGAAAGTGATTTCCAATTGGATAGCATTTCTCTCGTAAATGTTTTTGCTGGGGATAGTATGAATTACCAGCTGGATATGATTCTTCGTGGAAACAAGGATAGCTATGGCAGTTTTGAAGGCTTAATAGCCATTTTAGATACCGGAGCCTACCGAATGCAAATTGATAAAGGCGACTTCAATATAGGCAAGCGAAGATTCCAAATTGATACAAACACCGTAATGCGATTAGACAGTGGTGGATTTTCCATCGATTGGCTGCAAATTGAAGGTCCAAGTTTAAAGTTGAACGCCTCGGGCTTTGTAAGCAATAATCCTTATCAAATTTTAAGAATCAATTTAGAAGAATTAAATCTGGACCTGTTAAACTCCTTTGGGGCTAAGGATAAAGCTCAGATAGAGGGACAGGTGAATGGTGAAATAATTGCCAATGAATTATTGGGACAGCCGCGCTTTATAAGTTCGGTTCTGCTGGATAGTTTGCGTTTAAATGAGCAGGATTTAGGGCAAATGGAATTGGAAAGCGATTATGAGCATCAGAGTGGTAAGATGAGCATTGATGCGCTGATGAAATTGCGTAAGCTCGAAATGGTAGAAGTTAGGGGGTACTACGACAATAGCGCAGGTGGAGAATTAGATTTAAACTTTAATTTTAATCGTTTTCGCTTAGCGGCCTTAGAACCATTTGCGGCGCCCATTGCCGAAAATTTGCGCGGTCTAGCTACCGGAACGCTAAGTGTGAAAGGACCAGCAGTCAAGCCTGAGATTAAGGGCGAGTTCGAGCTTCCTAAAGCAGGAATGACCATCTCCTTTCTGCAAACCGATTATAACCTGGTGGGAGAACCGAAGCTATTATTAGATAATGAAAGTATTCGTTTTCCGAATTTAGAATTGATGGATGCCAATCATTCGGTGAGCTACCTAAATGGAGAAGTTCGGCATAAGGCCTTCACTGATTTCTATGTGGATTTACAGATTGATGCACGCAATTTACTCGCCTTAAATACCACCGCCGAAAGAGAGGATGCCTATTATGGAAAGGCATATGCCACAGGGAATATTAAGGTACAAGGACCACCCTCCGCCATAAAAGTAAATGCCTTGGTTGCCAGTGAAAAGGGAACGGAGTTTTATATTCCTATTAGTGGTGCTACCGAGGTGAAACAAAGCGGCTACGTTAATTTCCTATCCCCGGAGGAAGAGGAAGATTCTTTAGAAATTCTGGGTGCGAACTTTGCTCTGGATGAAGGTGTATCGCTAGACTTTGATATGAATATTAATAGTAATGCCTTAGTAAGTATTATTCTTAATGAAAGTACCGGTAACCGATTAGATGGAAAGGGTAATGGTTTGATTAACATGAAGTTGGAGCCTAATCGCGATTTAGAGTTATACGGCACCTATACGGTGGAAGAAGGGATTTACCGCTTTAATATCGAAGGCTTATTAGCAAAGAATTTTTTGGTGCAAGAGGGAGGAACGGTAGTTTGGAATGGCGATCCATATGATGCTCGTTTGGATTTAACCGCCGTTTACAAAACCAAAGCAAATCCTGGAATCTTAACGGGGGAAACAGCGGGTACCGCTACAGACGTTAGTATTTACCTTTATATAAAAGGCGCTTTAACTAACCCGGATATCAATTTCGCGATCAATCTTCCAAAGGCAACCTCCTCAACTCAGGCGATTGTAGCTAACCGTTTAAATACCGACCAGGCGATTAACCAGCAGGCCTTTAGTTTATTGGCCCTAAACAGTTTTACTCCTCCAGGGAATTTCCTCGAGGGTACCCGAGAAAGTTTTAATCAGTGGGATTTATTAGCCGGACAGGCAGCAGCATTTTTAAATCGTTTTACCGGAGATTATGAAGTGAGCCTTTCCTACCAGCCGGCCACGCAAGGACAAACCACTACTGCGGCAAGCAACAGCCAGGAAGAGTTAGAGGTAGGTTTATCCAAGGATTTCCTAGATGATCGACTCACCGTGAACTCCTCAGTAGAGGTGCCCCTTAATGAGAACAACAACAGTATTGCTGGCGATTTTGAACTGATTTATAAGTTAACGAAAGATGGCCGGGTTAGAGCCAAGGCTTTTAACCGTTCGGTAGATAATAACTTCAACTTTAGTATTGGTCAGCAACAACTTTATCAACAGGGTATTGGCTTATCTTTTAAAGTAGATTTTGAAACCTACCAAGATCTGTGGACTAAGGTTCTTAGTGAAGCCCGAAGAGAAGAAGAGCCCAAGCCCGAATCGGAGGACTAGGCTAATAGGCTGATTTAGCTGTAGGAGTTTTCCTTTTCGATTTTTAATTCGCGACTTTTTCGGTCGATGCTAAAAGCAAAGCCTTCTCTGGCAATTAGGCTTTCTTTAAATCCTGCTTTTGCTTCATTTAATAAAGGACCAAACTCTTTATACCTCACCGAAAAATGTCCAATTAGAAGATGCTTAGCCTTACAGATTTCGGCAATCTCGGCCGCTTGGGCTGCGGTGCTGTGATTGGTTTTAGAGGCACGGTCGGCTTCAGTACTTAAAAAGGTCGCTTCGTGATAAAGCAGGTCTACGTTTTTAAAATAGTGATGCATGTGCTTAACCGGTAAGGTATCGGTGCAGTAGGCATAACTTAATGGTGCAGGGCCGGCATCCGAAAGTTCGTTATTAGTCACGGTATTTCCTTCATCATCTACCCAATCGGCGCCTGCTTTAATTCGTCGAATCTGCGCTACTGGAATTTGGTATTGCTCCAGCTTATCCTTGCGCATTTTCCTTGGTAAGGTTTTCTCTTGAAAAGAAAATCCGAAGCAATCGATGCCATGTCGTAAGGGAAAGGAATGAATTTCCAAAGAAGGGGTATCGTAAATGCGTTCCTTTTTCTGGGGATTTAAATGATGAAAGTGCAATGGGAAGCTAATGTGGGCGTCGGTTATTTCTAATTGCTGACGAACCGCTTGCTCTAATTTTTCCGGGCCATAGATATGAAGATCTGCATGGCGATCCAATAATTGCAAGGTAGATAGCAAAGGTACTAATCCGTAAAAGTGATCACCGTGAAGGTGACTGATAAGGATATGTTTAAT
>CATMQD010000216.1 GCA_950073045.1 uncultured Flavobacteriales bacterium
ATTTAAATCGTGATCAAACCAAATTGATGGCTCCGGAGTCGGTGGTACTTAAAAAGGCTTTTAATGATTTTAATCCGCAGGTGGCCGTCGACTTTCATGAGTATCGTCCTTACCGACGCGATTATGCCCGCTTAAGCTCTTATGGTGTAACCGTGCCCCATGATGTGATGTTTCTCTATTCTGGGAATTTAAATGTGCCCGAATCCTTGCGCAGGTACGTGCAAAAGCGCTTTGTTAAGAATGCCGGTGAGTCCTTAAATCAGCATGAGCTGCGTTTTCACGATTATTTTTCCAGTACCAAGGTATTTGGTTCTATTCAGTTTAACCAGGGTTCCAAGAATGCCCGCTCTAGCGCCACTTCTTATGCACTTGCGAATACGGTAAGTAGCTTGGTGGAAATTCGAGGAGTAGGTATCGGTCGGACATCCTTTAAACGCAGGGTTTTTAGCACCTTTTTAGTTGCAAAATCATATCTGGAAACGGCTTGGGCTAATCCCAAAGAAGTGCGGGATGAATTAGCAAAAGCGCGAGCGGCGAAGGGATTAGCGCATGTTACTACCAAACGAAAGGTAGAGCCGCAACCCGTGCAGATGATTGATATCGATACCGAGGAAACCATCGCTTTAGATGGCATTGTTCGGGATGCTTGGGAATCTAGCCCCGATTTGAGTCGCAGTCGTCCCAGCGCCTACATTATACTTCCAGAAAATGAGGCCATAGTAGAGAAACTAAAAATCCTAGGCCTAGAAGTTGAGCAGTTGAGTACCGAAAAGACCATGAAAGTGGAGGCCTACAGTGTTAGCGAGTACCAGCAATTTGCCTTGAAATACGAAGGCGTACATCGACAGGAAGTAAAAACCCAGCTACTCGAATCCAATTACACTTTTCCCGCCGGCACTTGGATCGTGCATACCGATCAACAAAGAGGCAATTTGGCGATTGAAGTATTAGAGCCCGAAGCACCCAACAGCTTAGTATCCTTTGGGGTATTTACCACTGCAGCCAATCAATTGCTTCCTTATTTCCGCTATTTAGAAAACGATTAAAACGGTGAAACCGATCATGAATAAAAGACTATTAATACTAAGCTTTTGCTTCAGCGTTTTTGCGTTGCAAGCCCAATTAGAGCCTAATAATCATCAAGTTGACTTTGAATTAGGACAAGGCCTAAACTTCCGTTTTCAAGAGAATGCCTACCAATTTAAAATTAGCGGTATGATGCAGCCTCAAGCCCTCTATGAAGAAGTAGAAGGCTCCGAATACGATCTCTTTTTAAACTCTCGTCGTACCTATCTCAATTTTTCGGGTACCGCTCGTGAGGAGAAGCTGAGTTTTTTCATGCAAATGGACTTTAGCGATAATAGTCCACTGCTTGATGCTTGGGTGGCTTACCATCCTTGGGAAAACTGGAGTATCGCTTTAGGACAAAAGCAAAATGTGGGGAATAACCGCGAAATGCTGATTATGGAAAACTACTTAAGCTTTCCTGATCGGAGTTTGCTTAGCCGCAGCTTAAGTAATAGTGGTCGTGAGATGGGAGTTTTCCTAGAAGCAAAGTTGAAGGCGGGTAATATGCTTTTTGTACCACAACTGTCTTTAACTTCTGGTGATGGTCGCAATTCATTTGGGACCGATTCTCGCGATGTGGATCGCGGGGGAGTAAAGTACAGCGGTCGACTCGATTTTTACCCTCTGGGTGAATTTGAAGGTGGTAGCCTACGAAGCATTGCGGATGTAGAACATCAGTCGCAACTAAGAATGGTACTGGGAATTGCCGGAAGCTATAACGATGGCGCCAGTGGGTCAGTAGGTGAGAGTCATGGTGATTTTACTTTATACAATGCCATCGGTGAAAGCCAATTACCTGATTACCGCCAATGGTTTGCCGACCTACTTATGAAATATCGTGGCTTCTCCTTTTTAGGTGAATTTGGCATTGCTAGTGCTACCTCTTTAGAGGCCTTATATTTAAACCAGTCATTAGAAGATCCACTACTTGCCACCCAAATTGGTGAATATTTAGCCTTAGGTTCGGCTTATAATTTACAATTGGGCTATGTTACCAAAGGCGGTTACGGTTTAGACTTACGTTACTCGGCAGTACAAACCGAATTTGAATTGAATAATCGGGTGTTACTTCCGAGCAGTACCGCCTACAGCATTGGATTAAGCAAATATTTAAAAGGGCATAGCCTAAAATTGCAGTCGATTTTTTCGCTGTTGGAGCCCGCTAATGGCACCCAGCAAGAAATGCGAATCGGATTATTGGCGCAACTGGTATTCTAATAGTCATTTCCATTGGCGTCTTTTTTTGAGAGGGGGGACCGACTACAGTTTTATCCCGGCCAAATGGTCGGGTTTTTTTTTGATTCATAGTAAGCCTATTAATAAGCCTCATTAATTTTCCCAATCCACCATAAGCCTCATGTATCCCTAATCCCTTAATTTCAGCCCCTCAAAAGAAATTAAGCGCCGAAAAATATTCTCTTCATGTTAGACTCTAATTTGCACTCTTATCTTAAGAATCTAATCAGCAATGTGCCAGAAGATTGGGTGAAGCTCACCACCCATCGTTTGGATATTTACCATGAAGACTTAGCTAAAACCGAATTCCTGGATGGCTTAGAAAATCTCTTCCAAAAAGGAGATTCGAGTACTAAATCGCTTGCGGCACTGCCCACGGCTTACGATTATATCCGTTTAGGACATCCGCTTTCTTCTGTTTTAGAATGGGCCCTAGCTAAAAACTTAAATCTTGCCGCAAAGCAGGTAATTAGCTTTGATTCGGTTACCATGCCCATCTTCGCCTTGCTGCGCACCAATGCCTTACTGGGTAAAGCCACCCAAATTTATTATTTAGGTGAAATGCCTCCTAACTTCGACCAGGCTGTAATTGAGTCGGTTTACGATTATTCCTGCAGCTTGCAGTCGATTAATAGTATTGATGAAATCAGCGATTTTAAGGGATCTACTTTATTGGTGTCTAAAAACGCTGACCTCAATGGCCTCGAGCGTAACTCTAAAGTAGATTTCCAGCTTAGCATTCAAGGAGATCGAGGTAGTGTTATGGTGGTTGATGGTCCAGACACAGACGATTATGTGGCGGCTATCCAGCATGTTCGTCGCCGCGAAACGGTTGCTATGACACCAGCCAATTGCTTACATGCTTTAGAGCTGTGGCTGAATGGTATGATCGCCGAGCCAGTTAACAATGCTTTAGAGAACTTGGCCAGCACCCAAGCTAGTATTCAAGTGATTACCGGCTCTCCTACTCCGGCTCTGGTGGCGAGTAGCGGACTTTCCATGCAATATGCCATTATGATGGGCCTTATTGATGAGGCTCGCGAAAAACATCCTCAGCAAGAGATAAAAATAATTGTTCCACCCAATTGCTACGGCGGAACCAATGATCAGGCACGTAGAGTAGCCGCTAGCCTCCAGGGAGTTTCTATTATGGACCTTCCGGTAGATGGCGACAATGATATGGTACAAAGTACCGACCAAGTATTAAAAGCTTGTGCAGATATAGATGCCGTGCCTTTAATTATCGCCGAAATTCCAACCAATCCCAGGGTGGAAGTCCCAAATTTGGATGATTTACGGGCGGTCCTCAGCGCTAAGCGAAATACCCCGGAGAGCGGAGAAGCAGTGGCCCCGATTTTTATCCTCGACCAAACTTTCTGTCCCAATGTGCAATTTCTGAAGAGCAATGGCATTCTATCTTCCATTCGCACCATTTCTTATGTAAGTGGTTCTAAATTCCCCAGCGGTGGTAAATGTACCGCAGGCTATTGTGTGGCGAATGAAGAGGCGGCCGACCTGATGACCAAAATTGGAAAGCATTTAGTGCTTTGCGATAATGCCGCTACCCCCTTACAATTGGAGATTTTAGCCGCCCAAATGCCTTCTATGAATGATCGAATTGCTAAGGCGTATCGCAATACCCGCGATTTTGTAAACTTTATTGAGGAAACCCTACCTACAGCCAAAATCAATTTCGTTTCGGAGGAATTAGCGCAACAAGAATTTACCCCTTCGGTCTTTTCGCTCGACTTACCAACTAAAGGCGATAGTCCCGAAGAACGTGAAAGCTATAAACGCGAATTAAACTTAAAGCTCATCAATCGCATGATTGGCGAGATTCCCAATGAGAGTAAGTACTGCGTTAGCTACGGTCAGCTTAAAGGCTGCTATTGGACCATCCCCGCTACTTCGACACAAGGTACCACCAAGGAAGCCGATAAAGATTATATCGCCAGGGTATCCGTTTCTCCCGACTTGGATTTAGAGAAGCATAAGGCGGTGTTTAAGGCCTTCGTAGAGGAGGAGATTTAGACGCTAGACGCTAGACGCTAGACGTGAGATGTGAGACTTTGAGTGGGTACATTATTTTGATTCTGTTAAAGAGCTAGGAACTTAGAACCAAGAACATAGAGGGGTCTGAGCTATCAAATTGTAAAGGGAAATTAGTGGAGAGGGTACTTTGTACTAAATACTAAGAGCGACTACAAGGAGCGTACTAAGTACTAGGATTAAATCCGTTCATCCTTTTTTCTGTGACCCCTTTTAAGCATAGAAGTAAGGTTTTTAGATAAGAACCTAGAGCTTAGAACTCAGAACTTAGAACCCCTAACAAACAGAAAATGTGGATATTAGGTTGTTGTTTTTAGAGTTGTGAAAGGCAACGCCTAAGGCCTTAGTTCAGTACGGAGGAACAGAGGTAATACTAACACAAATCAAATCCTTTCATCCTTTTTTCTGTGTTCAGTAGATATGCCAGACGTGATTTTAACATGTGTCCTTGCCTGATTCAGGTTGACCTCATATTCTAAAAATGGCAAAGTACAGTATTGCCAGGAGAATCAAGTCTAGAAGCGAACCTTGCGAGCGTACTAGCTACTAAATACTAACAGTGAACGAAGCGAACGTACTAAGTACTGATTGCGAGCACCGTGAGCAATCTCTGCACACCTTGGCCCCAAATTTGCACTATCCCTTCCAAATTCAAGTTGAAGATGAGCACTAAGTTTTTAATCGGTACTCTGCCAGAAACCCACAAAGTACAAGCCCAGTCTAGGCTAAAGCAGTGCTCAATTTTTAATGAATGTACAGGCAAGCACCTTAACCTTAAATCTTTGAACCAAGCGAAAAGGCCAAACTCAGTCTTTCAGAGTTTAGAAAGCCATACCTTCGAATAAATGGACCAATACACCTTAAGCAAGAATCTCACCTTTCTAGCACTAGGTTCATTATCCAAAATAGGACTAGCTACATAGTCTTCTACTACGGTTTGATCACCAAAGCTTGTCCCTTTATAATTCCCTCATAATCAAGACTTATAAAAGCACAAGTGCTTTTCACCAAAACCTCAAGTGCTTTTTACCAAAAGCTCAAGTACTTTCAACCAAAACCTCAAGTGCTTTTCACTGAAGCACCGCTGTCAATACAGTAACTGACCGCGGTGAATGCAGTAACCGACCGCGGTGATTACAGTAAAGCACCGCGGTGAATTGAATAAAGCAAGCCTTCGTTTTTGGAGAAGCATAATTTAATAGAAGAGCATAGAGCTTAGAACTCAGAACATAGAACGCGTAATAAGCTGAATATGTAGCTGTTAAGCTACTACCTGTAAAGGTGTAAAATCTAAGGCCTAAAGGTTTAGTTCATTACGGAGGTACAGAGATTATACAAGCACAAGACAAATCCGTTTATCCTTTTTTCTGTGTTCCTTTTATCCAGATGTGAGTCCCTCTGGTGCGTCCTTCGTAGCACCATATCAAACTAAATAACATAAGTAGCGTCTTGTATCTGCTTTGAGTGGTTTAGTTTTTATCTTTTTCCTTGGATGAATCCCGGCTGGGCCGGGACAAGCTTGCACTTTACAAGCTTAACCTTAAAAGCACTAAGG
>CATMQD010000217.1 GCA_950073045.1 uncultured Flavobacteriales bacterium
TAAGGAACCACTTTCAGATTCAAATTTAGGGTTAGAAATTGTTAAAATTCTTGAGGCATCACAAAAATCAATCAGAAATAATGGGGAAAAAGTTTTCCTTTAAAATACTAAATTAATACTTCATTAATTTTTTCACAAACTACTTTGACATCATCATCTTCTAATCCAGGATAAGATGGTAACGATACTACTTCATTTGAAAATTTTTCACTAATAGGCAGATTATATCCCAGATTCTTGTATAACGGTTGTCTATGAATTGGTATTGGATAATGTATTGCTATACCAATATTATTTTTCGATAAATGTGAAAATATCTCATCTCTTTTTTTATGTTTTAGAACAATTTGATGATAAACTGATACTCCTTTTGGGTTTTCACTTAGCATACAATCTTCGTTGAGAAATTTTTTGTATAACGATGCAATTTCTCTTCTTCTTTTATTTTTATTCGGACTGCAACTAGCTTCTGCCCAGAGCGAAAGGCCTAAATTAGGCTTAGTTCTTAGTGGTGGTGGAGCCAAGGGTTTAGCGCATGTTGGGGTTTTAAAAGCCATGGAAGAGGCAGGTTTGCAACCCGATTTTATTGCAGGCACCAGTATGGGCTCCATTGTGGGAGGCCTGTACGCGATTGGTTATTCGGCTAATGAAATTGATAGCATCCTCCGCTCGGTAGATTGGGATCAGGTGCTTTCCAATAAAATGCCGCTTAATTACATCGCCTTCGAAGAGAAGGAATATTACGATCGCTACTTAGTAAGCCTGCCGGTGGTAGATTATAAACCCAAGGTGGGTACGGGCCTAATTCGAGGGCAAACTTTAAATGAGTTGATGCATCTTTACTTTTGGCCAGCCTTGCAATATGATCACTTCGATCAGTTTCCTATTCCTTTTCGTTGTGTAGCTACTAATGTCGGTACGGGGAATCCCGAGGTTTTTGAATCGGGTTCCTTGCCAACTGCTCTACGATCGAGCATGGCCATTCCTACAGCATTTACAGCGGTAAGTCGCGATAGTACCCTTTTGGTAGATGGTGGCGTGGTGAATAATTTTCCCGTAGAGCTAGCTCAGCAATGGGGGGTAGATTACATTATTGGTGTAAATACGGGCGTGCAGCTAAAGGCTGAATTACCGGAGAGTATGCCCGAAATTCTCATGACCCTCTCCATGATTCCGGCGAATAAGAAATTAAAGGAGCAGGCCGCTAGTTGCGATATCTACATTCAGCCTGATTTGGACGAGTATGATGCCGCGAGCTTTAATGATGCTTCGGAGATTATGGATATCGGCGACAGCACTGGTGCCGCTTTTCAGGAGGCTTTGAATGAATTGGCCAAAAAACTGGGTCCAGCACAAAAGCCAATGCAGATGGGGCGAACCGAAAGGGCGATAACCATCGACCAAATTGAAATTAAGGGCAATCAAATCTTCTCCCGAGACCTCATTCTTAAGAAGCTTCATATCGCTGAAGGGCAAACTATTTTACGACAAGACTTACAAATGGGGCTCCGCCGAGTGTTTGGTGTAAATGGTTTTAAGGCCATCGATTATGAGATAGCTAAACGCGCAGATGATAGCTATGTGTTACGATTAGCAATAGAAGAAAAGGAAAAGGATTACCTCTATGCGGGTTTACATGCCGATAATCTTTTTTCATCGGGCTTAAGCCTGAACTTTACCAGTCGGGAATTGCTAGGCTCGGAATCGCGCAGTGTTTTTGCCTTGGATATCTCCTCTAACCCTCGGTTTCGCTTCGATTATTATAAATATCTACAGCAGTATAATCGCTGGGCTTTTAATTTTAGATACGATTATGGAGCCCTACAAATTCCCAGTTATACCGAAGGCGAACTCCGCAATATTCGAATTTCCTTTACCTCGCGCTTACATGCCATATTAATGAGTACCCAATCCTTAAAGGAGAGTTATGCCGGTGGTATTTTCTTTGAAAATAGTCGATCGCGAATTCGCATTGGATCTGATATTCCCGATGGCCTTCAAAGTTCAGTACAGCGTAATTACGGCTTTCGCCTGATGCATACCGCTAATGATTTAAATGATCGGAACTATCCCAGTAATGGTGGGGAGTCCTTGGTGATTATTAATACCTATCTCGGGACTAGGCAATCGGTACGCCTAGAAGATGGGGTAGATAGTGTGGCTCTGAACTTTCAATCTGGTCAAAGCGGTTTGGTTTACCTCGATGCTCGTGAATTAGAACTGCTGGCAGATGATTTAAATCCTGGTGTTTATGTAGATGCCCTAGCTTCCGCTCGATATTATTTAAGTATTCAGCCTAAATTACAATGGATCCCATTTTATGCGGTGGGATTAAGTTTAGGCGGCGGGAATCCAAATTCGGTCGTAAGCTCCTTTCGTTTGGGAGGGATTCCTCGGGTACAGCAAAACGATATTAGAGTAATGGGATTGCAATTCGGGGAAGTAGTGAGTGCTAATTTTGGCTTAGTGGGTATTCAGCTACAGCATATTCTATGGGATGATCTTTTCCTGAAATATGGCTTTAATTTATTGGCCTATCATCCCTATCGCTCTCTTGAAGATTGGGGGGCACTTTTTTCTAATGGCGACTATGGAGCATTTACTGGCTTAACCGGTTTTGGGGCTGAAGCGCGTTTTCGGACTTTTTTCGGACCAATAAGCGCTGGGATAAGTACCAATAGCCTCGATTGGCAACCGCGTTATTATTTGGGACTAGGCTTTTCCTTTAATTATTCAGATTAAGAGGCGGAGTTTATCAAAGCTTGCACTTTGGCTTGTAATTCCTTTTCCTGCGCCTCATTTTGTAAACGTATGGGCGGACAAGCGCGAACTTCACAATCTTTAATGGCGCATGACTCACAAGAGGTGCCCACGGTTTTATAGGTGAGCTGAGGGTCTTTCTGAAATTGAATTTGTCGCTTAAAGTTCTTGCTCATATCTAGGCCGATTACCATACTACGGCGGGCCTCCTGATTAAAAGGATCATTGTCACTAGCACCAATCATCAAATATTCTTCTCCGGTATCGTGGTAGGAGCTTACCTGGGCCCCAATGCGCAGTGAATCTTCCTTGGGGAAGTTTTCCGCTTCCACCAAAAGGCGAGTGCTTAACCACCGGCGACAATAATTAATAGTACCGGTAAGTGCTTTAGGCTGATGTTTTCGGCTGAGGTGTAATTCCTTACTTAAAAAGGGCGGCTGATCGCCCGCTTGTTCCAAGCGTAGAAAGAATAATTGATTGAGGCCAAAATGGCCAGGTAAAATATTGGTGAGTCTTTGGAAAAAAGTTTCGGCCGAGTCGGTAAAGCGACGGGTCATTTCTATAAAGGCCCTGCCATCCCAGCTTTGATTTTTAAAGAATTGCTGCAGTTCGGTTTTAATTCGATGCTCTGGAATTACCAAGGCACCCGCGAAATAAGAAGCCTGGAAATTGTGAAGCACCTCTTCAAAGCGCTCGAATTTTATCCAACTAAAGCTCAGGGGACGATCTTCTATTTTTAAATGGCAATAGCCTAATTCCTTAGCGAGGATGAATACCTTTTGGGCTTCGTTTATACCAGCACTCAGCAAAAGCTTTTTGGTTTTAGGTACAAATACTGAACGCAGGTTGGAGGGAAATTCATCGGGATTTATGCCATCTTCCTCAATGCAGTAGCCAAACTCTTCCTTTAAAATTTCCGCTAAATCCTGGGAACGCAACTTGGTGTTAAGATCGATTTGATAACGACGTGCAAAATCACTAACCGCTTCCTCTAGTTCGGGAAAATGGTTTTGGTGACTTTCCTGATAGGACCTTAAGGCAGCGAGGTAGAAGTTTTCGCGACTTACCTGATAGTGGCGAGCTACCTCAAAGAGGGTACTGATAAAAGCGGTCACTTTTTCTGGCGCACCAGCGATAATATCGATGAGGTTGTTTTCCTCTATGCCAAAGAGCTCCAGAGGAATTTCTTTTAATATCCCGCTGAGGATAATATCACTGAGTGGCGCCATGCTTCCACTGAGCTTCATGCTCACCATTTCGTCATAATCTACCTCAAGGGCTTCGGCCATAGCCAAAATTTTATCTGGCTTAGGATACTTTTTACCCTTCTCGATTTCATTAAGATAGCTCTTGCTTAAGCCTGATTTCTTCGATAATCCAAAAAGAGAGAGACCCTTATCGCCTCTTAACTGCTTTAATTTGAGTCCGAAAATTAATCGAAGTTGTTCTTCCTTAAGCGCCATAAAACCTAGTGTTTCGACAAATCTAAGACAATTTAAAAACAGTTCACGGGAAATATTTTTTCAATATTTAGCGAACGTTCGCTAGAACGTATTAGTTTGCTTTTTATATTTGGTTCGTCAAAACAATCAAGATGAATAAGGAATTGGTCAAACTTGCCTACGGATTAAAATTCGATGGCTTCTGGAAACCGGAATTGGAAAATGTGTTCTCCACCGAGGCGCTGAAGTTTATTCAGACTTTAGAGCAAAAATTTGGTGCGGAGCGAAAATCACTTCTAGCCGAAAGGCGAAAACGAAACAAAGAATGGGCACAAAAGGAATTGCAGTTTCCGAGTGAAACAGATTCTTTAAGAGCGGGTGATTGGAAGGTTGCTCCCGTGTCAGAAGATATTGAAGATCGTCGCGTAGAGATTACCGGCCCGGTAGATCGCAAGATGATTATTAATGCTTTAAATTCTGGGGCTAAGGTTTTTATGGCTGATTTTGAAGACAGCAATGCGCCATCTTGGACAAATATCGTTTATGGTCAGCTTAACCTCTATGATGCGGTGCGTCGGCAAATCGATTTTCACGACGAAGAGAAATCGAAAAGTTATACTTTAAATGCAGAGACGGCCACTTTAATGGTACGACCGCGAGGTTTGCATTTGCATGAAAAGCATTTCATTTATGATGATGAGGCGGTTTCGGCTTCATTATTTGATTTTGGACTGTACTTTTTTAATAATGCGGAAGAGCTATTGGCTCAGGGTTCGGGGCCTTATTTCTACCTCCCTAAAATTGAATATTATCAAGAAGCGGCTTGGTGGGATACCGTATTTAGCTTTAGCGAATCGTATTTAAAAATACCCTATGGTAGCATCAAAGCCACGGTGCTAGTGGAAACGATCAATGCGAGCTTCCAGCTGGATGAAATTCTCTATTCCTTACGCGATCATTCGGCGGGATTAAATTGTGGCCGCTGGGATTACCTCTTTTCTTACATTAAGCGCTTTAAAAATGAAGCGGATTATTTATTTCCTGATCGGGATGCGCTGACCATGGAAATAAATTTTATGCAGGCCTATTCCAAAAGGGTTATTCAGGTTTGTCATAAACGCGGAGCCCACGCTATGGGCGGCATGGCGGCACAAATTCCTATTAAGGGCGATCCGGCCGCTAATGAAAAGGCCTATGCTAAAGTGAAGGCCGATAAACTTCGTGAAGTGCAGGCTGGACATGATGGTACTTGGGTGGCCCATCCGGGATTAGTACCGGTGGCCTTTGAGGTTTTTAATCAGTATATGCCGACTCCAAACCAAATTGAGAAGCAATTTCCGCACTATGAAATTAGTCCGGCCGACTTAGTGGCTAAGCCCCAAGGGAAAATTACCGAAGCGGGTTTACGGAAGAATATTTCGGTAGGGATACAGTACATCGCGGCCTGGCTTAGTGGCCAAGGGGCAGCGGCCATTAATCACCTGATGGAAGATGCGGCTACCGCCGAAATTAGTCGAACCCAAGTTTGGCATTGGTTGCAACGCAAGGCGGTTTTAGATGACGGTCGGGTTTTAGATTCCGATTTATTGGAGTTAATTTTTCTGGAAGAGAAATCTCTTTTAAAAGTGCGAATTAATCCCGCTTGGCAGCCTCAATT
>CATMQD010000218.1 GCA_950073045.1 uncultured Flavobacteriales bacterium
ATTTACGAGTGAAATGTAATCTAAATTGATTACGCGTTTAGCAATCTCATAAGAGATCCTTCCGCCTTTATAACAAACCACTTCCGGAACTTTAAACAGCGCCGTTTCCAACGTAGCTGTTCCCGAAGTGACCAAGGCTGCGTGTGCTACATCAAGCAAGTTGTACGTTTGATTCATAACGATATGAACTCGGTTCTTTTTTAAGAAAGGCCCGTAAAACTCCAAATCCTGACTTGGTGCACCCGCTATTACAAATTGATGATCTGGAAAGTCTGAGGTAATGCTCAACATAATTTCAAGCATTTTTTGAATTTCCTGCTTTCGGCTACCAGGCAATAAGGCGATTATAGGGCGGTCATCAAGTTGGTGTTCTTTTCTAAAATTTTCTGGAACAACCGGAGTGCGCGCACTGATCTCATCGATTAACGGATGCCCAACAAAATGAACCGGGAAGTTATGTTTCTCCTCATAAAATGCTTTCTCAAACGGAAGAATCACATACATCTCGTCAACATCTTTTTTGATGGCCTTGATACGACCTTCCTTCCAGGCCCAGATCTGTGGTGAGATGTAATAATGATTTTTATAGCCCTCTTGGCGTGCCCATTTAGCGATGCGCATATTAAAACCGGGATAGTCGATAAGCACAATTAAATGGGGCTTAAAAGCCTCGATATCCTTTTTACAAAAAGAGAGATTACCCAATATAGTGCGTAAATTCAGCAGTACCTCCACGAATCCCATAAAGGCTAAATCGCGATAATGCTTTACCAGCTTTGCGCCAGCACCGGCCATTAAATCGCCGCCCCAGGCGCGTATTTCCGCCTGATCGTCTTTTTGTTTGAGGGCCTTTATCAAATTGCTGCCATGCAAGTCACCACTGGCTTCCCCTGCAATGATGTAGTACTTCAAGTAGAGTCTATTTGAGGCTAAAAATAAGCTAGATATAAGATGCTTTGAAGCAAGAAATTAAAACTTTACAACAAGAACCTGTAAATAAATAAAGCCACCAATAAAAGTAAGCTCGCCCCTAATAAACCCTTGCTAAAATTATCCTTTTCAAATTGTAAGGCGCCAAAAAACAGTGCCACATTGGGCAACATGACCACCGTCATTAGCTGAATATTTAAATGACGGATCTCACTAAAATCATAGTCTTGAATGGCCAGTAACTCTGGACGAACCACACTTATAAGATATAAACTAAGAAAAGGAATGAGGATACCACAGAGGGCCCCCAGTAAAACTGAAAGTCTGGAATTCATGAATAGAAAACGAATTGCAAAAAAATAAATTACCTAGAGGTCCCAGCTTTGTAGGCGCTCCAATTCGCGGTGAGCGGTTAAATCACTCTTTACAGGAACTACCGAAATGTAATAATCGGCCAAAGCTTGCTCATCATGATCATTAGCCTGATCGTAATTCACAAATTTACCCGTTAACCAATAATAACCACGACCACGGGGATCTTCGCGTGAGTCGAACTCTTCTTCCCAGTTACCGCGACACTGACGGGTCATTTTTATCCCATTGTAGTCACTGCCATTATACTTGGGAATATTCACGTTTAAAACCACATCTTGAGGTAATCCCTCGTCTAAAACCTTGGCGGCGATCTTCTTTACATAAGGTAAGGCCGGCTTAAAATCTGCATCCCAAGCAAAATCACAAAGTGAAAATCCGATCGAAGGAATTCCTTCTAAGCAACCTTCCATTGCGGCCGACATAGTGCCGGAATAAATTACGTTTATAGAGGCATTGCTACCGTGATTAATTCCGCTCACCACTAAGTCTGGCTTACGGTCGAGCACCACATTCACTGCCAACTTGACGCAGTCTACCGGGGTGCCACTGCATTTATATTCCTGCTGAGGTCCATCTTCAATAATCACCGCATCGCAACGTAAAATACCGGTAATTGTAATTGCATGGCCCATTCCGCTTTGCGGACTATCGGGGGCTACCACTACCACCTCGCCTAATTCATTCATTACTCGCACCAAATTGCGAATGCCAGGAGCGGTAATGCCATCATCATTACACACTAAAATCAGAGGTCTATCTGCCATTTTTAGAAAATATTTTTCAAAACTATCATTAATCGCACAGTAGGCACGTAAATTGATTTTAATCTTGCATCAAAATTCGAAGAACATGTTTATAATACTCATTGCTTTTTTCATCATTGGCATGGTAGTCCAAAATCGACTACAGTCCAAGTTCCGCAAATACGGTGAGGTTAGTCTGCAAAATGGACTAAGTGGAAAAGAAATAGCGGAGAAAATGCTTTACGACAATGGCATTATGGATGTACAAGTTATTTCTACTCCAGGCCGTTTAACCGACCATTATAACCCTGCCGACAAAACTGTAAACCTTAGTGAAGCAGTTTACCACGAGCGTTCGGTGGCAGCCGCAGCAGTTGCCGCACACGAAGTTGGTCACGCCGTACAACATGCCAAAGGTTATTCTATGCTCCAATTTCGCTCGGCTATGGTGCCTCTAGTTAGCTTCAGTTCGCGAGCCCTCGGAATTATTTTCATCCTCTCCTGGATTGGCGCTGGCTTTTTGCATCTCTTCCCTACCGACTTGGTTTTTACAATTGTAGTACTTATGCAGGCCGCAATAACCTTGTTTAGCTTGGTTACCCTACCGGTAGAATACGATGCTAGTAATCGCGCATTAGCTTGGCTCGAACAAACGGGCACCCTAGCACGCAGCGAGCACGATATGGCCAAAGATGCCTTAAATGGTGCCGCCAATACCTATCTTGTTGCAGCCTTGGCATCTATTACCCAACTACTCTATTATCTTTCTATATTTAGTGGTGGCGACGATTAAGCCAAAATCTTTTTAAGCCTAAAGGCCTTTTCCATTTCATTTTGGGGAAGGCTTTTTTTTTTGGGCGGCAATTCGCGCTTTCCGTTTCAAATCCTCAGCCCCTGTCCTCCCTTTTTATAGGTGCTTCCGGGGCCATTCCTTTGGTCGGCCCGGCGCTACCAAAAAAGCGGGCCAGCGGCCTCCGGGTTTTACACTACAACCCCGGCCGCAATAAAATATTTCAACTAATATTTTAGTTTCAACTAAAAATTTAGTTTATTTGTAGCAAACAATGGAAATGATGTTGAAAGAACTTACCAAGGCCGAAGAAGAAGTAATGCAATACCTCTGGCGTTTAGAGATTGCCAGTGTAAAGGAGATTATTGCGGTAATGGACGAGCCTAAGCCGGCCACCAATACCGTATCTACCATTATTCGCATTCTAGAGCAAAAGGGTTTTGTAAATCATCAAGCTAAAGGCAGGGGCTACCAATATTTCCCGCTCATTTCCAAGGAGCAATATCAAGAGTTCTCGGTAAATAAAGTGGTTAAATCCTATTTCGGCGGTAGTCTTAGTAAGCTGGTGAGCTTCTTTGCCGAAAAGGAAAAGATCGATACCAAAGAACTGGATGATATCCTAAAAATTATTGAACAGAATCGCGATAAGAAATGATACTAAGTTTACTTTACTATCTACTCTTTAGTGCCCTATTCTATGGAGTGTACCGTTTAAGCTATGCCCGTTTAAGCTTTCATAAGTTTAATCGTGCAGCCGTCCTATTATTTCCACTTACTGCTTTGGCCATCGCCTTGCTTGCACCGCGCTTTAGCCTACCTAGTTCCAGCGGTCAGCTACTAGTTTTACAGTTGCCAGAAGTAATAATCGAAGGGGAAGCTTTACAAATGAAGCAGTTAAAAAGTGGAACGCTTCCTTCAACCTGGACGATAATCTATCTTATTGGAATTGCAATTTCGCTTGCTTACTTCGCCTTTGGTTTATGGCGCTTGCGGAATTTAATTCGCGAGTCCAAAGCCGATAGGCAAAATGGTAAGTACCGAATCTTTTGGTCTAAGCATATTGAGGGTGCTTTCTGTTTCGGGCGTTTTATTTTCCTTCCCGAAAGCTTAAGGGCTCATCCCGATTTAGAATTGGTAATAGAGCATGAAAAGAGTCATATTCAGCTGGGCCACGTTTGGGACCGCCTCTATTTTAGAGCTCTAAGCACTTTGCTTTGGTTCGATCCTTTTGTTCATGCTTTTGCACGCGAATTACGTCAAATTCACGAATACGAAGTAGATGCCAATATTCTCCAAAATCAAGAAATTGAAAACTATGCGCATACGCTGCTCCGCAGCACCCTGGGTACCGACCTTAAATTTCCGGAAAAGGCCCTCGCTCCCAGTCCATTCTTTAATTCATCTTTAATTAAATCACGAATTTCCATGATGTACGCAAATCAAAGTCGCCCTTGGCGCAAGGCTTTATATGCCTTTTTAATTCCTTTAACTTTAGGAATGACCGTTTTTGCCTGTAACAAAGCCGATGAAAGTCAGGCTGAGACGGAGGTAAAAGAAGAACAAAAGGCGGTTGACTTAAACGAAATAGAAGTTCTTCCATTAAGTAAGCTCTGCACTGAAGACGCTAATGCTGAAGAACGAAAAGCCTGTTTATTTCAAGCGGTTTCCAAGCATATCGGTGATAATTTCAAATACCCAGAATTAGCCGAGGCCGAAGGTATGGAGGGGAAAATCCTAGTATCCTTTGTTATTAAAACCGACGGCAGCATTGGCAATGTTGAAGTGCTTCGCAACAGTTTAAATGATGAAACGGAAGCTGAGAAAACCGCTAAAGAGCAAGCCGAAGTACAGGCCATCTCGCTAATCTCATCCATGCCCTCCTTTAGCAGTCCGGCCATTAAGGATGGTAAGCCCGTTAATCTAAAATTGGTTATACCTATAAAGCTTCAATTGAGCTGAATAATAAACTTCTTAAATACAAAAACCCCGACCATAGTGGACGGGGTTTTTTTATAGGCTAAATTTAAATCTAGGCTTGACCTTGAGGACCTCCGAAATTTAGAGGGAAACCTCCTTGCTGGTTTTCAGCATCTCGTATTTCTCCATGCTGGGCTTCGTAGCGACTAACATTATCTCCTAAGGCTCTAAGCAAACGCTTAGCATGTTGGGGAGTTAGCACAATTCTCGATTTCACCTTGGCCTTGGGAACTCCAGGCATTACTCGGATAAAATCTACTACAAACTCGCTTGGAGAGTGGTTAATGATCGCCAAGTTCGCGTATTCGCCTTCGGCGACTTCCTCACTTAACTCAACATTAATTTGCCCTTCTTGAGCTTGCGCTTGCATGGAAGCCTTCTTTTGGTCTTCACTCATAATTAAACTTTCTCTTCGATGCTTAGATCTTGAGTAGATTTAAGCTTTTCGTATTCTTCTTTAGAGCCAACGATGATTTGCTCGTAAGCTTTCATACCGGTACCAGCTGGAATCTTATGGCCAACAATCACATTTTCCTTCAAGCCTTCTAGATAATCACGCTTACCATTCACTGCAGCTTCGTTTAACACTTTAGTAGTTTCCTGGAAGGAAGCCGCTGAGATGAAGCTCTTAGTTTGTAGTGAAGCACGGGTAATACCTTGAAGTACTGGCTTAGCAGTTGCTGGATTCGCATCGCGAGCTTCTACTAATTGCTTGTCGGCACGACGTAGTAAAGAGTTCTCATCACGTAAACGACGGGCAGTAATAATCTGGCCAGCTTGTAAAGTTTCTGATTCACCAGCGTCAACCACTACCTTCTTATCGAAGATCCAGTCGTTTTGCTCAATGAAGTCATTCTTATGCACCAAGCTCTTCTCTAGGAATAGAGTATCACCTGGATCTTGAATATCCACTTTACGCATCATCTGACGTACGATAGTCTCGAAGTGCTTATCGTTAATCTTCACCCCCTGTAATCGGTATACCTCTTGAACCTCGTTG
>CATMQD010000219.1 GCA_950073045.1 uncultured Flavobacteriales bacterium
TATTTTCCTTCTCACGGTTATCCACCTCATCTTCACTAAACCAAGTAATGGTATGTTCGCCATCGCTTAAAGCAGATAAAGAAACCTTGGTGCCGTATTTCTTGCTTCCGCCATCAAAGGAAAAGCTAGTGTAATCCACACCACTTAAAGCATCGCTAGGTGACAATTTAAAACTAGAGCGAGCAGAATAGATATCGCCACTCTTATCACCATTTTTAGCGATACTGGTAGATGGCGCAGTTAGGTCTACTACAAACTCACGGCTACTGGCATTCTCCTGATTGCCTACCATGTCGATACTCGAAAAGCTCACTTTCTGCTGACCTTCTTTATTCATGGCCACTTCGCTGTTGTAAGTGTTGGTGGTGCCATTTAAAGTGTAGGAAGTAGATTTCACACCAGAAACCCCCATTCGGGAAACGGTATTTCCATCAAAGGCATAACCATCATTGGCACTAAGCGCCATCATAAGGCCTACGCCATAATAAACCACTCCGCCCGAAACATAGCGTGGTGCATTTTTTAAACTAATTGAGGTACTCGGAGCTTCTCCATCACAGAAAATCTCCATAAGCACTTCTCGCTCTGGATAAATCTTCTTTCCGGTGGCAGAATCCACCGCCCATTTGGAGCGAATGTAGTTTACACCTTCAGTATCTAAATACATCGGATTGGCATCCTGAGGATTTTTAGCACTATTAAGATCATAGGTCTTACCATTCGGCTCAGTTTTAAACTGTAAATAAATGGGCAGAGCCTTGTTCACATAAGTGCGTCCTTCTTTTTGGTGCACACTAGGATTGTCTTGCGCATTAAGGCTTAGAGCCCCAAAAAACAGAAGAGCCAAGAGGCTTGGTCGGGAAATGTTGTTCATGGTTGGGAATAATTTTGCCTTGAAAATACAATTTCCCAATGAGAAAATTGAATCTAAGTGCCTTCAAATTAAATGCATAGCAAGCAAATCCTTTAAAATTGGGGAATAAAGACTGAGCGATACACCCTTAAAAAACAGCAGTAAGTCAGTATAACAAAAAAAGCCCCTCGAAGGAAGCTTAGCCTTAAAAACTCCAAAACGGGAAAATCAGCTTACCTTTTCGAAACATCGTTCAATTCTTTGAAAACTCTTAAAAATTACCACAGAAATATGCAGGATTTGCAATAATTAATAATTCTAAAAAATGAGATTACGGATTATTGCAATTGATTAATCAAAGTATAGAATTTGTTTTGAATTTTTTCACCAATTCACTTACTTGAAATAGATTATCCCTAAAAAAGCATCTCTGCTCATTCTTAAAATTATTTACCGAAGCAAATTCGTGTGGTAAAGCAGTTTAAAATATCAGTAATTATCCCGGGTCTAGTAAGACTCGGGATTTTACTATTTGCTTTAACTCCGATTTTTTCTAAAGGCCAAAACTTAGTAAAAAACCCCTCATTTGAAGATACAAACGACTCGCTCTCTCCATTTCTATATGTATACACCGACTCCTTTCCAACAACCAAAGAATGGTTTACACCGTTAAATAATCGCACAACATGGGTAACAAGCTATAGTTTTGAAAACTATAATGGCAATTTAAATCAAATCTACCCACGGTCAGGATCTGCATGCGGTCTAGTTTGCGCTGGCTCATCATGGACCTTACCAGGGTTTAATCTTGCCAAAACCTTTCTTCAAACTCGTTTAAAAGAACCCTTAGAAGCGAACTACCCCTACTACTCTGGTCTTTATTATATTTTTCGCTGGAAGGCCTTTACAGGCGACCCCGCCTATGACACTTCTCACTTTGCAGCTAATCGCTTGGGTATGCATTTCGACTCCATCCGTATTCGCGATTTAAGCGATACAGATAACTTTGGTAACCCCCAAGTTTTTGCTTTCGACAATCAAGGTATTGTTCCGCAAATAGCCATACCCACTTCTTCTTTTTACAACGATACTATTAATTACGCTTTACTCGCCGACACTTTGATTGCGCAGGGTGGGGAAGAATACCTTACCATAGGAAACTTCTACCCCATGAATCAAACCTTTGCTCGCTCCTTTCGCACTGGATTAGTGACGGTTGGAACCAGCACATCACCTGCCAATCTATGGAACTCAGGGGCATTTGTAGATGATGTTTTTGTTATTCCCCTGCCACCCCCAGATACTATGTTGCAAAGCAGTAATGATAGCATTATTTGCAGAGGAGATACTATAAGCCTTAGCGCCAGCAGCCCTAATCCGGACTACACTTTTCTTTGGGATAATGGAGACACTAGCTCCAATCGGGAAATTAGTCAGGCTGGAACTTATTGGGTACGCTTATTTTGTGGCTGCAGTACAAGCATTACCGATACCTTTCACATCCGAGAAGTACCCCCTAATAACTGGCAAGCTGCTTGGAACGACACCCTCCTTTGCCCTCAAGATACTTTTAAGGTAAATCTTGATCCCCAACTTAATTACCATCTCAATAGTAGCGTTTGGAATAAACCTTATTTAGAGATTAGCCAAGCTGGCTCCTATTTTTTAGAGTGGACCAATGGCTGTGAGTCATCTACTCATGCCTTTAGAGTGGATTATCGTTCAGAATCGAACTTCCCAAATTTAAACCTAGATAGCACCATTTGTGCTGTGCCCGATTATCGTTTAAACTTAGATAGCTTACAAAACCGGTTCACCACCAAACTCAATGACCGCATTTTTAGTGAAGAACTAAGCTTAAATGAGCACGGGGACTATAGTCTTAAGCTTATCCAAGTTTGTGATTCATTTACCTATCAGTTTTCCATTAACCAAGAGAATTGCTCCCCTGATTTCATAATTCCCGATGCTTTTAGTCCCAATGGAGATGGACTTAACGATTACTTCCAATTTGGCTTGCCAGGCATTGTAAATCGTTATGAGCTTAAAATCTTTAACCGTTGGGGACAACTTGTCTTTAGCTCCAATGAGCCTAATTTATTTTGGGATGGCAGTTTCAAGGGCGCTGTACACAGTGGCTCCTATACCTACACCCTAACTGTTAATCTTAATGGCATCGACATTAAACGAAAGGGTATTGTAAGGGTGATTTTATAGAAAGCAATAGCTTATCCCTTTAGTAGAGAATTTTATATAAGGCAAACCCAGCTCATCTAGGCAGGTCAGCATTGGGCAAGTTCTACCTGGCCATAAACTGGCTCCTGTAGACCGTAAAGAACTTATTGAATGAGACAAGAAGGATTGAATAAAAACATGTGGTCCTCAACCCTTGCCTTTATAGACTCACCCCATGCCTATCTTCTCAAACAAAGCCTGAAGATCAGCTTCGGTGGCTTCTTTCACCAACTCTGGCTCATATCTTACCGACCCTTCATGCTCTTGTACAATCAGCTTAAGGTCCTCCAAGATATCTTCCCCAAAATCCACTATTAAACTAAAGCCCTTATGGTCGATTCGCTGAAATTCATCGTGATTCATCAGCTTACCGACTACCTTCATCATAGTCGCTTCATTGAGAACTTCTACCGGCTCTGCAAAAAAGCAGTAATGTGAATATTGATCAAAAGCTACAAAAGTGGGCACTGCCCCCATTTGGGTAGGCAGGTATATCAGGGTGATACAAATGATTTCATTGGGTTTGGATGGGTTAATCATTTTGGACGTTTTAATCTATTTGAAAGTAACCGAAAATATTTCATTCAAAGTTGATTCTCACAATGCATCTTTACGACCTTTTATTTTCCCGTCGGCTTCAAGCCAGCTTGGCCTGACAGGATTTTGGTCGCTGCGCTCCATGATCCCTGAGTGGTCCTTATTAAAGTCACCAAATCCAAAAGCCTTTCGGCCTGCGGCCTGAACGGGCTTTATTTTATTCCCGAGACTGCAAGAGGGATTGCCTCTCTGCAGCCGCCTTACCTAGGTCGGTATCTTAATGAAAATTGCCAAGCAAGCTGCTCAATTGCAGGAGCGTTTCACTGCTAAACCCTTGGCTTAAGAAGACAGCTTTCTTTACCACGACATGCTTCAACCTAAAAGCTAATTATATCCTAAAGCATATATTTTCAGGATCACAAGCTTTATTATATTTATTTACATATAGTTTGGTATATTTGATATGAATTATATCTCAAAACATATAATGAAGGTTTTAGCAGACTTTGTAAAACAACGTAGAAAGGAGGTTAACCTAACCCAGGAAGAATTTGCCGAACGGGCGGGAGTAGCACTTACCGTGGTGCGAAAAATAGAGCAGGGAAAAACCAATCTCAATATGGAAAAAGTAAACCTGGTGCTCAAAATGTTTGGCCATGAGCTGGCTCCGGTAGACCGTAAAGAACTTATTGAATGAGACAAGGAAAAGTGCTATACAAGGGCATAACAGCTGGTATGCTCACCGAAACCAATGATGGGGAATATGTATTTCAGTACGATGGAAAATATGTTGATCAGCATCCTAATGACTTCATCACTTTTACTATGCCGGTTACATCAGTACCTTATTCGGACAAACGACTCTTCCCATTTTTTGAAGGATTAATTCCAGAAGGATGGCTCCTAGAAATCGCCTCAAAGAGCTGGAAGATCAATAAGAATGATCGCATGGGTTTACTCTTAGCTTGCTGTCAGAATTGCATTGGTGCGGTGAGTGTTGAACCAATACTCAATGAAGATGGAGAATAAATGTTTGTACTGCTATGGTTCCATTGAAAGTGAAAAAGACTTTCATGAAAAGTGTTCTTTAGAATTTTTTGGAACCGCAAACCCTCCTCAAATAGAGTATTCTTTAGATCAAATGGATGAGCTGGCTAAGAACGTGGTGGAGCGAAGTGTAGCGGTTCCAGGGGTGCAACCCAAGTTGTCTATGTCGCTAGTGACAGAATCTGCTAATCAGGCAAAGGCCAGACTTACCATTGTGGGAGCATTAGGCGGAAACTATATTTTCAAACCACCTTCTGATCGCTTTCTGGAAATGCCCGAAAATGAACATCTCACCATGCGCATAGCAGAAACATTTGGAATACCAGTAGTTCCGTCTTCATTGATTCGATTAGCTTCTGGGGAACTTTCCTACCTGACCAAGCGTATCGATCGTACGGACAAGGATGAAAAGATACACATGCTCGATATGTTTCAAATTACTGAGGCCTTTGATAAATATAAAAGCTCCATGGAAAAAGTGGGAAGGGCGCTAGAATCTTATTCCAGTAATACATTGCTGGACAAAACCTATTTCTTTGATCTGGCCCTATTTTCATTTCTAACGGGTAACAACGATATGCATCTCAAGAATTTTTCCATGATAGAAAATTCGTCTGGTTGGGGACTTGCTCCTGCTTATGATTTGTTAAATGTAGCCATAGTTTTTCCAGAGGATAAAGAAGAGCTGGCACTGACTCTTGCGGGAAAGAAAAAGAAGCTAAAACGGGAGCACTTTGAGCACTTAGGCGAAGGATTAGGCCTAAGCCCAAAACAAATCAAAGGAACATTCAACCGCTTATTTAAAAACAAACCAAAGGCAGTCAGTTGGATTGATCAGTCATTTTTGTCCGAGGAAATGAAAGTTACCTATAAGGAGCTTCTGTTGGAGAGGTATAATAAACTAGAAATCTGAGGTGGCTATCGATAAAATGTATTGTCCCGAACTATTGGCATATAATTCATATAAGACAATAAAAAATTAGGACCCCTAAAAGTCAGAGAAGCAAAGCTGATTGCTTGACCCTGGAATTTCCATCGCTGCGCTCCATGATCCCTAATTACTCCTTAGTAAGGTCACCAAATCCAAAA
>CATMQD010000220.1 GCA_950073045.1 uncultured Flavobacteriales bacterium
GATGGAAGCCTAATCTATCAGCGAGATAAGAGCCCCCGCACTCGAGTTTTAAAATCGGAGACCTGCATGCAGATTAATAGCTTTTTGCAAGCTGTGGTAAATGATGGCACTGCTCGTCGATTAAAGTCGGGCTATGGCGCAAAATTCCCTTGGGCCGCAAAAACGGGCACGTCTCAAAATTATTCTGATGCTTGGCTGGTCGCCTATCAACCCAATTTAGTTTCAGTAAGTTGGGTAGGAGGTAGTAGCCCTTTAATTCGTTTCCGTACTGGTGCCCTTGGCTCCGGATCTACAATGGCTTTGCCGATATTTGGCGCTTTCTTGCAAACCTATGAGGGGCAGCTAAAACGACCTCAATGGCCAGAACTAAGCCCCCAAATGCAAGAGCGTATAGACTGCCCCGATTTTAAAGAAGGTGATCTTTTTGATGACCTACGATCTTTATTTGACAAGAAGGAAGGCGAGAAGGTGAAGTCCAAGGATGATTCCAAAGAGGAGGACTCTAAAGAAAAAGGTTCTTGGTTTAGGCGCCTTTTCAAAAAGAAAGATTAGGCTTGTTTATTCCAGCCAAAAACGCGTTTTAAAATCAGGCTAATTCTTGCGGCAGGATCTTTACGAATCTTAGCTTCTTCTTGTGCTAATAGCAGATATAAGCCGTCTAGAGTTTCTTGAAGTACATAATCGCTTAAGTCGGGATTTACCGGCGTAACAAATGGGATTTGGTTGTACTTAGAGGCAATTGGCGACCAGTATTTGGTGATCTCCACTTTTTTTAAACTCTCCTCAATTACAGGTTTAAAGGCCGCTTTAAGCTGATCGTTGGTTTTTAACTTTAAGTATTGAGTAGCAGCATCTTGTTCTCCGCGCCAAATAGCATAAACGTCTTTAAGGCTCATGGTGCTTATGGCTTCGGCAAAGATGGGGCTTGCTTTCGCAGATGCTTGTTCGGCGCCATGATTTAAGGTTTCTACAAAATCATCTACAATTTTTCCAAAACCCAGATTCCGAAGGGTGGTAGCCGCTCTTTCGGCTTCGGGAGGGAAAGGTATGCGAATGAGGGGATTTCCATAAAAGCCATTTTCCGCCGATCCTCTTTGAATCGCCTTTTCAATCCCCACCCGCAGGGCTTCTTTAATTCCGGCATTTATTTCAGACTCACTGGGCTCCGACATGGATTCGGCTTGCTTGCTTAATTGTAGGAGCGAATCGCAGGAAATACTAAAGAATAAAAGACTGAGCAAGAGGATAGATTTGCGCATTTTCGGAATTTTTTAGGCCTCCCAATTTAGCATTTGCCATTATCTGCGCCAAGCTGCTTTTAATAAATTAACTTTGCCTAACCCTATTACCAGAAGTTCATGCAAGCAGAAATCATAGCCATTGGTGATGAGATTCTAATCGGCCAAACTATTGATACCAATTCCGCATTTATTGCCAGTCAATTAAACGCAGAAGGTATTCAGGTATGGCAAAAAAAGGTGGTGGCCGATACTGAAGAAGCCATTCGCCGTGCCTTGGATGAGGTGCACCCCAATACTCGTTATATTTTTATGACTGGTGGCTTAGGTCCTACCAAAGACGATATTACCAAGAAAACACTCTTGGATTACTTTGGTGGGGAAATGGTTTTTGAAGAGGGGGTTTATGAGCATATCAAAAAGCTCTTTGCAGGTTTTAAACGCGAGCCCAAGGAAGTACATCGCTTGCAGGCCTATGTGCCCAGCAGCTGCACCGCAATTCTAAATGAAAGCGGTACCGCACCAGGAATGCGTTTTGAAAAAGATGGCCGCTATTTTTTCTCTACACCTGGAGTGCCCTATGAAACAGAACATTTGGTGGGCGATAAAATTATTCCTTGGATTCTTAATACCCAGATTGAAGGGAAGTTATATCATAAAACTTTAATCACTCAAGGTAGAGGGGAAAGCGATTTAGCAGAAATGCTAAAGGAATGGGAAGATGCCCTACCCCAAGAATTGAAATTAGCCTATTTACCGAGTCCTGGTTTAGTGCGACTCCGTTTAACGGGCAGCGCTAAAACAAAAGCCGAAAGTCAAAAATTAGTTGAAGATGGCATTGCCTTTATGCGCGATAAGCTTGGCGACTTAGTTTTTGGTGAAGATGCCAGTTCATTGGAGGAAATTGTAGGCAAGTCCTTGGTTCAAAAAGGGCTCAGTTTAGCTACCGCTGAAAGTTGCACCGGAGGATATATTGGCCATTTAATTACCAGCATTGCCGGTAGTTCCGAGTATTACCTTGGCGGGATGGTGACTTATAGCAATCAGCTTAAAATAGATTTACTGGGCGTTAAGGCCGAGGATATAGAAAGTGAAGGTGCGGTGAGTGAGAGGGTAGCTTTACAAATGGCAGAAGGAATTCGGGCAAGGGCGAAAAGCGATTTCGGATTAGCCACCACCGGTATTGCTGGTCCCGGAGGGGGAAGTGAAGAGAAACCCGTTGGTACTGTGTGGATTGCGGTAGCCGGACCGCAGGGATCCAAGGCTAAATGCTATCACTTTGGGAATCATCGGCAAAGAAATATTAGGCGAAGTGCTCTTATGGCATTAGACCGACTAAGAAAAGAAGTACAGAAAATTGATTACTAGGTTTGTGTGGGAGTAAAATTTACCTACTTTTGCAGACCCAAAATTTAAGAAGCGAGATCCATGTCAAGAGTATGTGAGCTTACCGGTAAAAAAGCTATGAGTGGAAACAATGTTTCCTTCTCCAATAAAAAGAACAAGCGCAAGTTCAATGTGAACTTAATGAGGAAGCGTTTTTATTTACCCGAGGAAGATCGTTGGATCACCTTGCGTGTATCTGCTTCTGCCTTGAAAAACATTAACAAGAAAGGATTGGCTGCGGTTATCAAAGATGCCCGTGCCAATGGATATCTCACCAAATAAGAATTTAGGCAATGGCTAAGAAAGGTAACAGAGTACAAGTGATTCTGGAGTGTACCGAGCACAAGGATAGCGGTATGGCCGGAACCTCACGTTACGTGACCACCAAGAACAAGAAGAATACTCCAGATCGTATGGAGCTTAAGAAGTACAATCCTATCTTGAAGCGCCACACGGTTCATAAAGAAATCAAGTAAAACACTAAGCAATGGCTAAGAAAGTAGTAGCGACCCTAAAGAGCGGAGACTCTGCCCAGTTTACCAAAGTGATTAAAATGGTAAAATCTGAGAAATCCGGTGCTTACACTTTTGAAGAAAAAGTAGTAAACAAGGAGCACATTAAGGACTTCTTTGGTTAATCGTCGCCTAAAAGTATTGATATACCCGCTGTCCCACCCGGATGGCGGGTTTTTTTATTTCTGGCGGAAGCGCATATTCTAAGCAGCTTCCATTTTTAAGATATTTGCCGATATTTTTTAATCATGGGTCTATTTGCTAAACTTTTCTCGAAAGAGGAAAACAAGGAAGATTTAGAACAAGGTCTGGAAAAGACTAGAGAAAGTGTTTTCTCGAAACTTAGTCGTGCCGTTGCCGGAAAAAGCAAGGTTGACGACGAGGTTCTAGATGAGTTAGAGGAAGTTCTTATTAGCTCCGACGTGGGGGTAGAGACTACCGTGAAAATTATTGAGGCAATTGAACAACGTGTTGCTAATGATAAATATCTAGGCACATCGGAGTTAAACCAAATCCTTAGAGCCGAAATTGCGGCTTTACTGAAAGATAAAACCGATGGGCAAACTGGTTTTGAGCTTCCCGAAAAACGACCTTATGTTTTAATGGTTGTAGGGGTTAATGGCGTTGGTAAAACCACTACCATTGGGAAATTAGCCCATCAGTTTAAAAAAGCTGGATTAAATGTCGTTTTAGGAGCAGCGGATACTTTTAGAGCTGCCGCCGTGGATCAATTAGAGATTTGGAGTAAGCGCGTAGATGTTCCTATCGTAAAGCAAGCGATGGGCTCCGATCCTGCATCAGTAGCCTTTGATGCCGTGCAATCTGGAATCTCAAAAGATGCCGACATTGTAATTATAGATACCGCCGGCCGCCTTCATAATAAGGTGAACCTGATGAATGAGCTGTCGAAGATTAAACGAGTAATGCAAAAACTTGTGCCCGAAGCTCCGCACGAAGTTTTATTAGTTTTAGACGCTTCTACTGGTCAAAACGCCTTGGAGCAAGCCAAGCAATTTTCTAAAGCCACCGAGGTATCAGCCCTAGCGCTTACCAAATTAGATGGTACAGCCAAGGGTGGAGTGGCAATCGGAATTTCCGATCAACTGCAGATACCAGTGAAATATATTGGAGTAGGAGAAGGTATCGAAGATTTAAAGGTCTTTGATAAAGAGGCCTTCGTGAATAGTTTATTGACAAATAATGCGCACTAAGCACCGCAAAAAGAATAAGATAAATATTGTAACCCTTGGATGTTCTAAAAACCTATACGACAGTGAGGTTTTAATGGGACAATTGAAAGCCAACCAAAAAGAGGTGGTGCATGAAGAGGAGGGAAATATAGTGGTAATTAATACCTGCGGTTTTATTGAAAATGCCAAGGAAGAGTCTATTAATACCATCCTCGAGTATGTAGATCGTAAGGAGGAAGGAGAGGTAGATCAAGTTTTTGTAACGGGATGTTTATCGGAGCGCTATAAGCCGGATTTGGAAAAGGAGATCCCCAATGTGGATCAGTATTTCGGAACCCGAGAATTGCCCCTACTTTTAAAAGCCTTAGGAGCAGATTATAAGAAAGAGCTGGTGGGTGAGCGTTTAAGTACCACTCCACAGCATTTTGCCTATATGAAAATCGCAGAAGGTTGCGATCGACCTTGTTCCTTCTGCGCAATTCCTTTAATGCGCGGTGGTCATCGTTCTACACCGATAGAAGATTTGGTGACAGAGGCTCAGAAGCTTGCAGCCAAAGGCGTTAAGGAACTTTTATTAATTGCACAAGATCTTACTTACTATGGTTTAGATCTTTATAAAAAGAGAGCTTTAGCCGACTTACTTAAGGAGTTAGTTAAAGTGGAAGGCATCCAATGGATTCGCTTGCATTATCTTTTTCCTACTGGTTTCCCAGAAGATGTGCTCGATTTAATCCGGGAAGAGCCTAAGATTTGCAATTATATTGATATCCCACTGCAGCATATTGCTGATCCGGTATTGAAATCGATGCGCCGTGGTACTACCAAGGAGCGTACAGATAAATTGCTGCGCTTAATGCGTGAGAAAGTACCAGGAATTGCCATTCGTACCACTTTAATCGTGGGCTATCCCGGTGAAACGGAAGAGGATTTCCAGGTGTTAAAAGACTGGGTTCAAGAAATGCGTTTCGAGCGCTTAGGCGTGTTTACCTATTCTCATGAGGAAAATACCCATGCCTTTAGTTTAGAAGACGATGTCCCTGCGGAAATCAAGCAGGAGCGTGCTAATGAAGTAATGGCCCTTCAGCAGGTAATATCTGCCGAGCACAATCGGGCGATGGTGGGTCGTAAATTAGCCGTTTTAATCGATCGTAAGGAAGGTGATTTTTGGGTAGGCCGCACTGAGTACGACAGTCCAGATGTAGACAATGAAGTACTAGTAGAGGCCGAATATCTACCGAAAGGGGAATTCGTTAATGTGGAAATTACTGGCGCCGATGATTATGATCTCTTCGCCCTTCCTTTAGAAGCTTAATTAGCGGATAATCTTTTTTAATCCAGCCATTTTAAGAGCCGCAACCGCGGCTTCTACTCCTTTATTGCCGTGTATACCTCCTGCGCGCGCTAGATCGGAA
>CATMQD010000221.1 GCA_950073045.1 uncultured Flavobacteriales bacterium
TAAAAATTAAGGCTCTTTTACTGAAGAACCTAGAGCTTAGAACCTAGAGCATAGATAGAGCGGTGCTAGATATTAAAACTGTTTTGCTACGATAAAAAGCCGTGGCACTCTAAGGCCGAACCCACACCATAATTTTTCGGTGCAATCTTGGTATTTGGAACTCGGTAATGGCCTCGGTAAGAAAATCTTAACTACGGAGCTTGGTGGTCCCGGCTCTGCCGGGATTGTCATGAAAAATTAGTGGAGAAAAAGAAAAAGAGCATGGGAAGTACCAGATTGCTTTACTCTGGATAACGGATACTATTTAGTTGAGAGTTGCTGCCGATTCAATTTAGGGCCTAAGCTTTAACTCGAGCAGGACCAGTCCTTATTTGATCTTAATTTCCAATTGCTTTCCGAGTCCGATTTCTATTATTTTTTTCAAAGTTGCCAATTCAACGTCAGATCTTTCGTTTTCGATTCTTGAAATATAGGTTCTCGATGTTCCGCTCATAATGGCAAGTTCTTGCTGGGTTAAGCCTGCTTTTCGCCTTGCTTCACGAATAAGTCTACCGAGTTTCATCATAGGCTCAGACTTTTCAGGAAAACTATGTTTCAATAAAATATCAGCGCCAATTTCAAACGGAACTTTTTCCTTTTGTCCATTTCTCAGGCTTATATATTGTTCAACATTGTCGAAGGACAGGGTATGATTTCTAAGCTCAGCCTTTTTCAACTCATCGTCCTTGTAAAGGATAAAAGCAGGTGAGTTTTCATTTACCCCGACGCTTTTCAATACTTTTCTAAAGTCAATAATCCGAGACTCCCCATTGTTAAAAGTAACGTTTATCGAATGGTTTTCAATCTTGTTGATTTTCAGAATTCTCGGAATTTTTATAGTCTTTCTCATTTCAAACTCGGGTTAAGTTCATAAAACACCTCCAAAGCCCAATCGGCATTTCCTGCAAGCCAGTCCATTGCCCTTTTCATTTGTTTTGATGGAAGGTCTCCAGCATAAACTTCAAAGGTTTCAATGGTTAACAAAGCTTCATATTCATTGTATAGAACATGAATATGAGGTGGTCAGTGTTCACCGTTGTAAACATTGACCTTAATTCCATCGAATCTGTCAATTGTTGTCACTCCGTAAAGATAATAAGGTATCTAATTAGGTACAATAACCCCGGTGTTTCCAGTCCTAGATGATCCTCTAATGGCTTAGGGGAAAGCTCTAAAATTGAACAATGTTTTTCGCCTTGCTATCACTAAGCACATAAGCCTATATTTGAACTCAGCTTTATCCAACCATGGCCAACACCTCAATTGCGGTTTTACCATTTCTAAATTTAAGTAGGGATGCCGAGCAGGAATACCTGAGCGACGGTATTACCGAAGAAATTATCCATGCCCTTACTAAGGTAGACGGACTAAAGGTGACCTCTCGTCGCTCGAGCTTCTATTTTAAGAATAGCGATTGGCCCTTGCAGAAAATTGCCGAGGACCTAGGAGTGGCGGTGATTTTAGAAGGAAGCTTACGCCTGTCGGGAGATATGCTGCGAATTAAAGCCGAGCTGATTCAAGTAGAGGATGATTCGCAATTTTGGTCCGAAAGCTGGGATCGTAAATTGGCAAACATCTTCGAGATACAAGATGAAATTGCCCTGCTTATTGCCGATAAACTGCGGGAGCAATTTGGGCATATGGAGTTTTCGGATCATCTGGCTACTCCCCAAACTTTAAATCTTTCGGCCTACGAGCATGAGCTTAAAGCACGCTTTCATTTTAATAAATGGAATGCCCAAGATGTGCGCATCGCCATCGATCATTGGCAAAAGGCCCTGGAGCTATATCCCGCCCTAACCGATGCTCATACCGGTCTGGCCGATGCCTTCGGTTTTTTAGCGACTACCCAGGCCGGCGATTATTTGAAATCTTGGCAATTGGCGGTAGAGCATACCCATAAAGCCTTGGCCTTAAATGCGCATTCCGCAGCGGCTTGGTATCAAATGGCCAATATTGAGTTCTTTACGCATGCCAATTTTCAAGGGGCTTTTGAGAATGTTAGTAAGGCGGTAGACTATGATCCGCATTATCCAGAAGGACTGCAATTTTTGTCCTTCCTTTATATGTTACATGGCGATTTAGATAAAGCCCGTGTTTACCTCAAGCGCGCACTCGATCGTGATCCCCTCAATCAAGAGACCTTGTTTTACCATGCTTATCTAAGCTATCGCGAAGGGAAATTTGCGCCGGCAGAAACCCTTTTAGAATCTTTGGTGGAACGCAATGGTCAAAACCTTCCCGCCCTTATTACCCGCTGTTATGTGTGGTTAAAAATGGGTAAAGCGGCCCAAACTTTTTCGTTTTTAAATAGCGAGCAAAGTGCTTTTATTCCCGAAGGAGATCGCATCGGATTGTTGTGCCTGGTATATGGACAGATTAAAGATGATAAATACTCCCAAACCTTTGCCGAGCTAAAAAAGCAAGCCGAAGAGCCGATGGCTTTTCAGCAGCATAGCTATTACTTTCTAGCTTGTGTTCAGGCGGGAGATATGGAGGCCGCGAGCCAAGTATTGGAAAAAGTAAAGTCGGAGCGCAGTGCCATTCTTCTCCTCGCTTTTAGTGAGCCTTTGGCCGAAGATTTTAAGCAGGCAGAAGCTTTTCCAAAGTGGCATCAAACATTATACGGCAGTTTAAATGCCAGCGCTAAGCCTAAGGAAAAGTCGAAATTACTAGATGAGGATACCGAGGCCAGCTATCGCGCCAAGCTCGAGAAATACATGGAGGAGGAAGAACCTTATCTCAATCCTCAGCTAAGCCTGCGTTCTTTAGGCGAGGCTTTAGAAATTCATCCCAACCACCTTTCTTGGTTGCTTAATAACAGCTTTGGATTAAATTATAACCAGTTCATCAATAGCTGGCGCATCCAAGTGTTTAAAAGGCTCGCTCTAGATCCTGCCAATACCCATATTTCATTATTGGGTCTAGCCTATGAAAGTGGTTTTAACTCCAAAACCGTTTTTAATTCCAGTTTTAAAAAAGAAACCGGATTAAGTCCCAAAGCCTGGCTGGCCGAACAAAAGGCCTAATTCTCTTTCTTCCCTAAAAAGGGAAATCCGTACCGAAATATAATTCAGCACCTGCTGCTTAAGATGGCGAACTTCTCTGCGCCCATCTAGCCCGTCCTTTGCCTTGTCAATGATTGATCCTCAGGGTGATATCGAGATGTTAATCCAGAAAAAATTAAGACATGAAAATGACAAGCGAACAAAAAATGAAAGCAATGGTGGCCCAGGGATATGGTGCTCCTAAAGTTTTACAATTAGAAGAAGTGGCGATTCCAAAAGTGAAGCCAGGCTTCATCCTAATTAAAGCAGAAGTATCGAGTGCCACCCGCGCCGATGCCATGATGAGAACCGGTACCCCCTACATTGCCCGTTTATTTACCGGCTTAAGAAAACCAAAGAATCCTATTCCCGGTACCGGATATGCCGGAGCGGTAGCTGCTGTGGGAGAGGGAGTAAGCAATTTTACCGTAGGCGATCGGGTTTTCGGAGAAACTACCCTTGGCTTTAGTGCCAATGCAGAATACATCTTGGTGCCTCAAGATGATGTGATTATGCCTTTGCCCGCTAGCATCAGCTTTGCCGAAGCAGCACCCCTATGTGATGGTGCTCTTACTTCGGTTAACTTTTTAAAAGAGGTGGGCAAAATTGAGTCCGGACATAGCGTGCTTATCAATGGCGCTTCCGGAGCTTTAGGGGTTTCAGCGGTACAATTGGCTAAGTATTATGGGGCCAAGGTAACTGCCGTATGTAGCACTCGCAATATTGGTTTGGTAAAATCGCTCGGGGCAGATGAAGTGATCGATTACACCAAGGAAGATTTTAGCGATCGCAAAGCCAGCTTCGATCTTATTTACGATACCGTTGGTAAAAGCTCTTATTCTCAATCTAAAAACGCCTTAAAGGCAGATGGGGTGTACCTCTCACCAGTTATGAGTCTTGGTTTATTAGTCCGTATGATGCTCACCGCTGCCTTTAGTTCTAAAAAAGCGGTGTTTGCCGCTACGGGCTTATTAAAGGCCCCCGAATTACGCGGCATGCTGGCTCATCTTTTAGAGGTAATTGCCGAAGGAAAACACAAGACCATTATTGATCGTCAGTTCCCCCTCGAAAAATTGGCCGAGGCCCATACTTATATCGATGCCGGACACAAGAAAGGCAATATCGTAATCACTCATTCTTAATCTAATCTCTTTATAAAATTCAATCAAATGGAAAATTTAAAAACTATGGCGCGCTGGACGGGCCTCGGATACCTCATGATTTTTATCACCGCCTTTTTTGCTACCGGATTTGTGGTAGAGGCTATGGTGGTGCCTGGTGACCCAGCGACTACTTGGGCAAACTTTAAAGGCTCAGAGTCGCTGCTTAGCATGGCCATATTAAGCTTTGTAGTTATGGTCTTAATCGATGCCGTGCTGGCCATTCCTTTCTACCTCCTTTTAAGGAAAGCAAATCGCAGTCTAGCCATGATTTCCTCGGCCTTGCGATTGGTTAATGTGGCCATATTCGCGGTAGCCTTAATGGATTTAATATCCTTCTTACGCTTACTCGGAAAGCCTTTTCAGGCAGATGAAGTATTCGTGCTTCGTCAGGTAGATCATCTCACCCAAAGCTTTGATGATACCTGGATGTTGGGACTCATCTTCTTTGGTGTTCACCTAATGATAATGGGTTATTTGATTATTAAATCGGAAAACTTCCCCAGCATTTTAGGCTTCCTCATTCAATTGGCGGGTTTGGTATATGTAATTGATTCCGTAGCCAGCTTTAGCCTGCAAAATTACAGCGACTACAGTTCATTCTTCGAAATGATGGTGGTGATTCCCAGTGTGATTGGAGAGCTTTCCCTCTGTTTATACCTCCTAATTAAAGGCATCAAGAAACCATAAACTAGAGCGATAGGGTAGCTGATTGTTCGATTCAGGTCGAGGGTCGGCTACCCTTTTATAAACTTTTAGAAAATCAATTATGAATATTCATTTAAATCCACGCAAGGCCGCTATTACTATTGGACTGTCATTAATGCTCATGGCCATCGCGGCCGGAATTGCCTTCGGTGTTATTCATCCTCAAATACTAATTAGTGGCGATGCAGAGGCTACTGCTTCGGCCTTTGCTAAAATCCGACCCCTTTATTTATTAGAAGTAGCCCTGTGGTTGTTGATCCTCCTTTTAGATGTAATCGTAAGCTGGGCTATTCTCCAGTATTTCAAATCGGTTAATATCAAATGGGCCCGTATTACCTTTTGGACACGTATTTTGTATTCTGCTGTTTTGGCCTTTGCCATTTCTAAATTGGTCCAGCTGGGGCTGATGGCTTCGCATTTTCAGAGTGAAGAGATTTACCAGAATTTAATGGGCTTTGAGGAAATCTGGACTTGGGGCTTAATTCTCTTTGGAGGGCATTTATTGAGCTTGGCTTGGCTTTGTAGAAAAGATGCTCGCATTAAAGCCATTTGGTTTTGGTTATTGATGATTGCCGGTTTTAGCTATAGCTTAATTAATGGATTAAAAGCCTTTGATGCCAATGAGGACTTAATCACCTTATTAAATCTAAGCTTGGCTATACCTATGACCGTTGCGGAGTTGGGTTTTCGGGTTCGCATGTGGGTGAAGAAA
>CATMQD010000222.1 GCA_950073045.1 uncultured Flavobacteriales bacterium
ATTACGACCGGGAAAGCGCCAAGACAAGCCAATTTCCGCAGAACCAAAAGTGTTTTCCTCCCCTAATGGCGAGAGAGTCCAATCGTAAGATACCCCAAAAGTGAGATTATTGAGTTTCACCACAAAGTGAGGAATAACAGCATCTGCCCTTCGATTTAAAAAAAGGAAATCCTCCCGACGTACGCTTAAACCCACCGTCATATACTCGTTTAAATCCTTAAACACACTTAAGGTATGAGTTTGCAAACCCTGCTGATAATCGGCCAAAGCCCCAAAAGACAAATAGCGTAAATCGCGCGTGCGGCCTTTACGGGGATTACCCATATAATAAAAGGCGTAAAAAGTATAACGGGGTTCTAATTTAAGATCCGATTCCAAAAAACTCTGCGCTGGCCGGTTCATATGAAAAGCTGCCGCTCCCACACTTAAAAACTTAGGCTTTCGTCCCGAACCAAACTCATAGGTAGAGCGTATACCCGCCGCCATATCCAAAAAAACATTGGAGCTGCTTTGCTGCACCGCAATGCTCGTTGGGTTCTGAATACCCTGTAAATAGGGCGAATATTGATCGCTAAAGCTGAGATTATTCCAGGATAAATACTTCTGTCCGGCCCCAAATTGAATGCCCGCCGAAAACAAACCTTTATTAGTTCTTTGTCGCCGCCGTATAGTAAAAGGGAAATTAGCCGAAAGCTGACCCGAAAAAGTAGCGGTTTGCAAAATTCCCTGCCCTTCCACATTGTGATAAGTCAAAACCCCAATGCCCAAGCGGGTTTCCTCCTCACAGCTAATATTGGCACTGGCGGTATTGCTCGACATCACCCCAGGTACCCCAAAATATTGGATGCGCGAATTAAAATTAGTAGTTAAATCATTGGTATATCCGGCGAAAGCTGGATTCAAATAATTCAAATTCAAGTAGTACTGAGAAAACACAGGATCTTGCCCCCAAGCAAAACAAGGAAACAAAAGCATAGCCAGAAAGCCGCAATATTTAGCGAATAATCGATACACTACCTACGTTTTTCCGTTTACCACTGCGAGTTTCAGCGCCTAGCCAAATGGTACCATCATTAAATACGGCATCAATGCGCCAAGTATAAGCACCCATTGGCAATGGAGTACCATTTAGATAATGAGTACCGTCCCATGCTTCTGTGGGTTTGCCCTCTTCATCTAAAGCCTGACTCTCAAAAACCAAATTTCCCCAACGATCATATATCTGTAAATGATACTCTATTAAAGCATGACCCTTGGGTAAAAATACATTGGCATCAGTACCCGTAAGGGCCTCGGGGGCTAAGGCACTAGGGACATTCAACTGCAAGGATTCCAATAATAAATCTGTGCAGAAGGTATCTCTACAGCCAAAACTATTGTAGAGAATTAAACAAACTTCCACATTCTGCTCCCCTTGAGTAAGGTCGAAAGGATATAAATATTCGGGCTCCACCAATCCCGAGCTCGAACCATCACCAAAAGTCCATTGCACAATGGTATTGCTATCAAGGTTAATAGAATTATTAATAAAGCGCACTTTTCGAGCGGTGAGCTTCTCCATTTCAAAATCAGCAATAGGCGTGGGGTGAACGGTTATGGAATCTCCCACCAAGGTATCCGAACAACCCCCATCCGTAACAACGATTAAACTCGGACTAAAGGTCCCTTGATCTTCATAAGTATGAATAGGGTTCTGCAGATTAGAAGTCTTACCATCGCCAAAATCCCATTGCCAGCTCACAATTCCACCCGGACCATTAAAGCTATACGCACTGGTATCGGTAAAAGCCACAGTTAAAGGCTGACAACCAATTACACTATCCACCACAAAGCCCGCATTAGGCACTGGTCGCACCGGAATGGTGCGGATTAAAGTATCGGAGCAACCAAACTGATTGGTGGTAATTAAGGCTACATCATACATCCCATACTGCGTGAAATTAAAGCTAGGATTAGCCAAAGTACTGGTGTTCACCCCGGGATTAGAGCTATAATTAAAGTCCCAATAGTAACCCTGCGCATCAATACTCAAATCATTAAACTGAATAAGCTGCGGTACCGAGCAAGAGTCTGCACTTTGACGGCTATAGCTAAAACCGCTTGTGGGCTCGGGGAATACATTCACATTATAAGCCACCGAATCGATACAGCCATTTGAGCTGGTTTTAATAAGCTTTACATTGTATAAACCTGGACTGGCATAAGTATGCTGCGGACTTAAAGCAGTACTGGTATTACCATCGCCAAAATCCCAAAGCGTAGCGATAATAGTACCTGCATTTAAAGTTGTAGAATCGCTAAACTGAATAGGCTGCTGATTAATACAAGTATTTTGAAAGCCAAAATCTACATCGGGCTTATCGAAAATGGTAACACTTTGCACCACGGTATCCGGACAGCCATTGTCGGAGTTGATTACTAATGTAACTTCTAGTGCCCCACTGGTATCATACACGTGCACGGGATTGGTTAAACTGGAGCTATCACCATCGCCAAAATACCAACGGTAAGAATTAATAAAGGCCCCATTGGGAGTACTCTGATCGGTGAAAAACACCGAATCGCCTTCGCAAACAAAATTGCTGGAAGTAAATGCCCCGTTTGGTGAGGGGAAAACCGTAATTACCTGAAATGCAGTATCGAAACTACAACCATCATTTACAAATTGAGCCGCAACATAAGTTCCCGAGCTGGCGTATATGGTGCTAATCTGGCTGCCCGAAGCTACTGGCTGATTGCAGCTATTGCTAAGTGTATCGAAATCTAAACACCAAGAAACACTAGTGCCGCCGAAGGAGAAATCTGTAAAGGTGACGGTCAAAGGTTCGCAACCCGAAACCACATCGGCTTGTAAAAAGGCCTGCACAGTGCCTGGGTGAATTAAGATAGAATCTGAAACCGTGCTATCACCGCATTCATTTATAGCTTTTAAACTAGGATAGAAAATGGTATCTCCTGCCCCAGTATTAAGATATAGATGACTTGGCTGACCAAAAATCCGTAGGCTATCGCCATTCTGATTAAGCACCCAATTGGGGAAAATCGTATCAATTACGCCATCGCCATAATCGAGTACCACAAAATCGGGAGCACCGGTGGTTAAGCCATCAATTTGGAAATTTACTGCAAAGGGCGAACAGCCTTCTCGGCTAGAAGGAAGGAACCGTGCTACCGGATAAGGAGTCATGCGCACCGTCTTCAACAAGGTATCCGAGCCACAGCAATTGCTATTAATTAACTCAAAATAATAGGTGGTATCCGAAATAAAACCAGATTCGAGGGTAAAGCTCTGACCAGGATTGGCATTAGTTCCACTAAACATCATCTGCCTGTTGCCGGCAGTATCTAAGGTAAACACATTCCATTGGGTGCTATCGATGCGGCCACTGCTATTATTTATCACGTTTACCGTATGCGGTCCACAAGATATTAAGGTGTCGAAATCGAAATCACTTGTAGGAAGCTCAATTACATTAAAAGTGGCAAAAGCCGTATCGCGACAACCAAAGGCGGTTTCTACAATTAAACGCACTTCCTTAGCTCCGGTACTGCTAAATGTATGCTGTGGATTTTGAGTGAAATAATCATCAACACCATCTTCATCTACATCCCAAAACCAAGAATTAATAGGCATTCCAAAAGAATCTACCGTAGAGGAATCTAATAAGCTTACTATTTGATCCTTGCACCAGTTCAAGGGCTCGCAATTTCCTTGTTTCGCAATGGCCGCAACTGGGTAAGGGTATAAGCCAATGGTATCACTAAGGGTACTGCTACAACCACGGTCATCGGTTACGGTTAAGCTTATAATCTTTGGTCCGGTACTGGTGTAAAAGTGTCGGGGGTTAGGAATGGTGTCCGAACTTCCATCACCAAAAGTCCACAACCAAGAAACAATGGTTCCTTGGGAACTCGAATTATCAAAGAAATCGATGGTATCGCCCTCACAGGCCAGGTTCACATTAAAACCAGCTTCTGGCGCACCATAAACTGTAACAAATTTGGTGGCAGTATCGGTGCAACCGGTAGCGGCAAGTGCTACTAATTGTATTTCAATAACACTATCGCTTAAAGCATTAGGATTATTGAAAGTGAGATTAGGATTAAGAGCGCTCGAAGTAAAATTCCCATTTACATACCACTCTCGACTAATCGTAGCGGTGGAAGAATCGCTAAACTGAACCGTAAGCGGACTACAACCAGTACTATCCGACAAGGCAAAATCTGCTTCCGGACTTTGCACCGTATAAAACAATTGCTCTAAGGTATCTGGCTTACAGCCATAAATACGATTAACAATAAGGCGGATATAGATGGAGTCTTCGGGCTGTGTAATAGTATAATCGAAAGCCTTGGGACCACTAAAACTAGTTCCAGCAATAGGGTTCCCTTGTGGATCAAAAGCTTGCCACTGATAAGTAGAATTCGGCGCCCATTGAATGGCTTGCACTACCGAGGAATCAATTTTAAAAGGAGCACAATTAGCAAATCCAGTACTTATTAAAGAGGCATTAGGATCGGCCCTAATGATGAGGCTATCCTGAAGGGTATCGCTACAGCCGAAGGCATTAGTAGCAATTAACTGCACATAATAAGTAGTATCGGTATTGCCAGTATTCACATAGCTTACCGCCGATGGTACCGCTGAACTACTGGTTTGCCCATTCCCAAAATCCCAGCTAAAACTCATGCTGCTGGTATCCATCCCACTTTGTCCAGAAACACTAAGATTGTTAATCGCCACATTTAAGGGTCCACAGCTATCCTGATTACTAAGGTTAAAACCTGCTGTTGGGAGCGGATAAAGGGTGAAATTTTGGGTACTCACATCCGTGCAGCCCCGGGCATCGGTGAGGTTAAGACTAATCTGATACTGTATCGAATCAGTAGCGCTAGCCGGCAAATTAAAGCTAGGCAATGCCGTATTTAAACCCGTACCCGGCGCATTGGGGCTTATGCTCCAGCTGTAGCTGAGATTATTTCCGGAAGAATTATCGCTCGCTTGTAGAGTAAAGGGTCCGCAGGCATTAGCCGGCAGCGTAAAACTGGCACTTGGCCTAGGATGCACAGTAATACTTTGGGTGAGGGTATCGCTGCAGGCATCTACACTACGTATAAAAAGACTAATCTGATAAGTAGTACTTGTGGCACCTTGATTATCGGGAAAAGCAATTTCGGTATTTCCGTCATTAGGGTCTATAATGCTCAGCGCAGATGAGCTAGCGGTCCAAAGCAAAGTATCGAGTTGTGAACCTTTAAATTGGGAAATACTGTTAAGATTGAGGGTATCACCCGCACAAACCGAATCTGGTAAATTAAAAGCCGCTAAAGGCTTGGGGTAAATTGTGATATTTCGGCTAAGCGTATCCGAACAGTTTAAGCCTGCTTGGGCAACTACCAACTTTAGGCTATAAACCTCATCTTGGATTGGGGAATTGTTGGACAAACTAAAATTGCTGCTTAATCCAGTGGCAATAATGGAATCGTTTAAAAGCCACGTATGCAGTAATGTTGGGTCGGTGGTAGAGCTTGCGCTGATGTTTAAGCCCGGACATCCTGCTGTATCACTTAAGGTGAAACTCGCTATAGGAGCCGGCCTTAAGTTTAAGCTAACACT
>CATMQD010000223.1 GCA_950073045.1 uncultured Flavobacteriales bacterium
CATTGAAACGAATCGGTCCGCTGAACGGATGAGCAAGGGGGTCGGATAAAGCACGATCGGCAGTGGTAATTAAACTCACCACGTAGTTTAAACTATTGGTCGGGTATACATGGGTAGGCGTCAAAGAAGTGCTGTCCTTAGTGCCATCGCCAAAATCCCACACAAAGGAATCTGCAAAAGTGGAGGCAGTGCCATCAAAATTCACCACTAGAATATTATTAAAGGTGCTAATATTGGTGGTAAAGGAGGCGGTGGGTTTATCGCATATCAATATCCTCAAGATGGTGGTGTCTCGCGCTCCGCAATCATTGGTAACTACCAGCATCACGGTATAATTTCCCTTTGCGGGGAAAGTGGCAGAAACCGAATCACCGAGAGCTATTCCACCCGGACCTAAGTCCCAATAATACTGCGATGCCCCGCTGGAAGCAAAACCATCAAAGCTCACTTGCAGTCCACTACGGGTATAATGGATAACCGCCTGGGGCGCTTCACAAACTTGAATGTTTTTAATAATAGTGTCGCTAAGTCCACAGGTATCCACACTAATTAATTGCACATTGTAAAAGCCAGCACTGCTATAAGTGTGATTCGGATTTAAGCCAGTTCCCGAATTACCATCGCCAAAATCCCAAGTAAAGTTTAGTCCAAAGCCTTGTGAACTGGAGGCATCAAAACTTAAATTGAGATTAGCACCCTGATGATTGAAATTGGCAATTGGAGCGGAACAAGCAGTAGTGAAACTGTAGGGGCCGGTCCAGCCACTTAGGCTATTACGACAACTATCCTGCACATAAAACTCATAAGTGGTAAAGGGCTGCAAGCCATTAAGGACATGGCCAGATGAAACCGCAAAAATGCTCGTCCCAGAGCCAAGGCTAAAGCCAGCCAAGCCATACTCAATATTACTATGCGCGCTACCCGAGCTCCAATGCAGATTAGCCGAGCTAAGGGTGATATTGCTTGCCGAAAGGCTCAATGGATCATTACACAGGCCATCCACAATCTCCACATCATCTAGGGCTATATTTATTTTACCAGAACCATTACCGGTTTTAGCCACAAATACAATTTTAAGGGTATCGCCTTTAAAGGCAGATAAAGAAATGGTTTTTTGCAGCCATAGCGCCGTTTTGCTGCTCTGCTGTTGGCCAACCAAGGAATCAAGCAGAATTCTGGAGTCATCGCTTTGCTCGGCGTACACCAATAACTTCTGAATTTGGGGTCCAAAGAGGTGATACCAAAAATTAAGCTCTGGTTGTTGTAAGCCGGAAATATGAATGAGGGGACTGCTCAGTTCATTCGGCGAGGCATTGGAGCCCGGAGCGCTTAAAACTTCAGCCATCATATAATTACCAGTTCCGCTGCGTGAGTTCGCCGGACCACTAATGCTACTGCTGCTGGTACCTGTTTCGGGAAGCCAAACCTTTTTTAGGCTATCCGAGCGCTGCCAGCAATTATCAATTGTTCCGGCATTGGAAGTGCTGCTCGCCGTTTGCCAGCTAAGTCCATCAAAACTTTCGTAGAAGGGAACTCCCACTGGATAGCAGTCGGTAATAATATAAATTGGTCCATGCCAAATGCTGACATCCGCTCCACAACTATCGCGCACCCAAATTTCGTAACGGGTACCCGGACTAAGTCCACTAAGCGCGAAGGAATCATTAATGGCAGTAGTTTGAAATTGGAAATTTCCTCCATCCGGTTTATGTTTTACAATCCAGTCATTAGCTCCGCCGGTAGTCCATTTTAAAGCGGCTTCGGTGCTGCCCACGCTTAAGGCCTCCAAATCACTTGGTGGTAGGCAACTCGGATTATTATAAATGGAAATATCATCAATGCCCCCTGCCGATGTGGAGTATAGATTATCGCCAATTGAGATAAAGCGCAAGCGAATGGTATCGTCTTTATAGCTGGAAAGATCAAGGATCTGTTCTATCCAAGCGGCAGAAGTAGAAAACTGCTGGGGACCAAAAAGGGTATGGATATTTTGCCAGCCCGAACCATCGTTAATTTCCACTTGAATTTGATTAGAGGAGAAGCTGTAGCCACCCAGGAAATACCAGAAGGAAAGCTCGGGCCTGCTCAAGCCTGAGAGGTCGATATGCGGAGAGGTAAAGGAGGTAGGCTCATTGGTGCCATTGCCCAAAAAGAGGGAACCCCCAATATACTTACCGCTACCAGTAGTGTGGTCGGCGGCAGGTAATAGGTTATTGGGTAAAATACTGGCGGGAGAGGGTTGCCAAATCGCTCCTAATTCATGACTACGTTCCCAGCAAGGATGCAAGGTTCCGGTAGAGAACCAGGAGTTTTGCACCTGGAAGGGACTACTTTCAAAATCTTGGAAATAGGGTGCAGAATCTGGGAGGCAATAGGTTTTAAAATCAAGGGGAGCACTCCAATCACTTACTAAGCCTGGTCCACAGCTATCGCGCACCCAAATAGTATATTCGGTGCCAGGCTGTAGTTGATTAAGGAATAATGGATTGGAAGTGGTTGAGCTTAGGGTATTAGATGTACCATTGGTTTGCAGGCGGACAATCCAATTTGTGGCTCCACCGCTTAACCAGCTGATGGAGGCCTCGCTAAAGCTTAAATGATCTAACTGTAGGTCGGTGGGTTTCCGGCACGGGGGAGCTTCGCCAATATAAAAGTCATCAATCGCAATTCGGGCTAAGGACGACCAGTTGGAGGAAGCGATGGCCGTAAATTTGAACTTCACTTTTTTGCCGCCATAGCCGGGTAGTTCAATTATTTGCTCGGTCCAGGGGGCACTTTTAGATAATTGTTGTGAGCCAATTATTCTTTTAAGTTGGATAAAACCGTCGCCACTATCTACGGCGATATCAAAGGCGGTGATTTGCAAGCCAAACATATGACTCCAGAAAATCAACTCAGGATTGCTAATAGTGTCCAAATCGAAAAGTGGAGTAGTTAAGCTACTGCGGGCATTGCCTTTCTGATTAGGTCGATCGGCCACGATAAACTGACTACCTCCCGGTGTATGGTTATTGGGGCCGGGACCACTTTGTACGTAGTTTAAGGAGGGCGGACCAATTTGCCATTTAAAGTCTAAATACTCATAGCGATCCCAACAGGCGTTTAAGGCGCCATTCGGCCAAGCCGCACCTTCAAAATCATCCGAATATGGAGCGGTAATTGGCGTACAGTCGGTATTTACTTCAAGGGCTGCGGTCCAGACACTAAACTGCGACGACCCACAATTATCGCGCAGGTAGAAGTCGTAGCTCGTATTGGCAGAAAGGTTGCTTACGCGATAAGGCGGCGCGCCAACTATAAGCTGGGTTCCGTTGCCAAGGGTAAAGCCTTTGGGGCCATATTCTAAAACCTGACTACTGCCAGAACCTGCGTCCCAGTCTAGTAATACGGAGTTTTCATCATTCGAAATATTGCGGAAAAAACTAGGCGCTAAACAATCAATGGCATCGTAAAAGGAAAGATCATCAATCGCCATTTGAACTTCAGTGCCTTTGCCATAACCCACAAATTGGAGATAAATGGTGCTATCTATATAGCTCTGTAAAGGCAGTACCCGTGAAAGCCAGGGCTCTTCTTGCGAAAAATGGGTCGGTCCTTTAAAAGTGTGGATGGTATCCCAATGAATGGAATTATTGGTTCGGATTAAGACTTCTAGGGAATCGATACCAGCGCCGTAAAGGTGGTACCAGAATTTAAGTTTCGGATCGGAGAGGCCCTGTAAATTAATGGCCGGGGATTGAATATTGGAAATTGAATCTTGAGAAATCCCCAAACCGTTAAGGTGGATATAGGTGCCAAAACCGGTGCTGTGGTCGCCAAGTGGACCGGTAGTTAAACGCGTGTCATGTGGGGGACCAGCCGCCCAAAAGGTGTTGGTGCCTAGCGGACTTACAATCCAGCAATTACCCACATTACCGGTGCCGGTGGGGTTGGTGGGACTTTGCCATACGGCTCCTTCGAAATTAAAGGTAATTGGTGCACTAAGTATGGTGCCACAACTGGTTGAAAAGCTAAAGCTGCTCCAAGCACTCGTTTGCGATCCACATTGTCGGCGTATAAAAACTCGGTAGGCGGTTGCAGGGCTTAAATTAGTAAGGCTCACGATATTGGCGCTGGAACTTATAGTTACGCCACTACCAATAGTGAAACCTGCGGGGCCATATTCAATTTCCCAAGGCCCATTGCCACTAGCATTGAGATCAATGTCGATGGAGTTGGTGGTGATATTATTGGCCAAATAATTAGAAGGGGATAGGCACTGAGCCAGGGTTCCTTCGCTAAGACCTATAAAAAGTAGAATGGCTATTATCTGTCTCATAAAAATCGGTCGGTGCCTAAAGGTAGGGAAAAGCAGATTTTCAGAAGCTAGTCATCTAGTTTAAGGCGCTTTAGATGATTATCTGAAAGGGAAATCCTTTAAACTAAAAACGTGAATTAGTCCATCAGGAGAGAAGCCTAGAGATTGATACATGGATAAGCCGAGGCTCGTGGCTTGGATATCTACTTTTTGGCAATTATGCGCTTGGGCTTCTTGCAGGCACTTGAGGGTTAGGGCTTGGCCATAACCTTTGCGGCGATGATTGCTATCGGTAGCAACAAGATAGATGCCGGCATTATTTTGATGCTCAAAAAGCAAAGCGGTGCTCACTGGCTTTTGCCGAAAATAGCCAAGGTAAAAGTGGCAAGACTGATCGGCTAAAAGTGCTTCGAAGCTAGCTCTGCTGAGGAGATTATTTCGCATTAATTCAAGTTCTACGATTTTAAGCCAATCTTCAAGCTGATTAGCGGTAGTAAGCTTTACAATCTTGAATTCCGGGCTACTTTGCTCTTCCTCAATATAGTTTAAGGAATGACTCATGCAGGTCCAGGTGCTCTGTTTATAGCCTCTTTTAATGATTTGCGCTAGCGATTCTGTGCTAATTTCCGAGGCATGTATTCTTAAAACCGGAGGAATTATTCCCTGCTCCACTTCCTTCTCCATTTGATGGAGCAGGGGATTAAGCTCAGAAGGGGAAGCCTTGAAATTATAGATCAGATTGGGCCAAAATGAGTCAGCGGTTTTTAAGTACTCGAAATGAGAACTTTGTTGGTGCTCATGTGCGGGCAATTCGCCTATCAGGCTAAAAAGTGCATCAATATTTTGGGAGCTGTAGGGCATTTTGGACAGCCAATTTAGCTTTTTATTGGTCTGGTTTTATAGCGCAGGTAGGACTGCTCACAAAGTGAGTTTAGGTCTTTGAAAGTTTATTGAATTGCTTCTCAATTGCCAGTTCCGGGAAGCGAGCTCTGTCAATCGCCACGGGTAGCTAAATAAAAGTTTTAGTTCATGGAATTTAAATCATAAGGCGGGTAGTCTTTACACTTAAGTCAATAACGCGGGTAGAAAAATTGAAAAATTACCCTCGTTTAAATTTGAAGGGTAATCCTTACTCTTGTTTGAAGACATGAATCCCTCTGGTACGTCCTTCGTAGCACCATTTCAAACTAAATAACATGGCTAGCGTCTTATACCTGCTTTGAGTGGTTTAGTTTTTGTCTTTTTTCTTTAGATGAATCCCGGCTAGGCCGGGACAAGCCTGCACCCCCTTACAAGCTTAACCACAAA
>CATMQD010000224.1 GCA_950073045.1 uncultured Flavobacteriales bacterium
CACCGATTGACTTCGTACTTGTGGGGTTGCTTTCCGAATTCATTGGGTTTAAATCTGAATTGAAAGTAAGGAAAAATTCCTCACTCCCAAATCACTAGCCTCTTTAACAAGCTATTGACACTGCCAAAGAAGGCTTTGTACTTGTCCTATTTCGTCAGCGATTCGAACAATATAAACTCCCGATTTCAGCTCGGAAAACTGGACCTTAGTTTCACCTTGATTTGATAAATTTTGCCGCTTTATAAGGCGCCCATCATTACTTAAAATCTGTACGGTGCCCCGATAAATAAAAGGATGACGAAGTGTAAGCTGATCCTTACCAGGATTGGGATAAACCGAGATTGTACTGTTTTTTTGTTCTGCTACACTTAGTCCATCTAGTTGGTAACAATCGGAAGTATCTACGCAACCACGGTAGTTTACAATTACCGCATAAGAGCCATTTGGATCTGGAGGACTAAGCAATTGGCCCGTAGCTCCATTTACAGCCGCTTGAGCATTATTACAATCTAGCCATTGATAAGTAGCATTATTTTGAGCCGCCACCATAATATTTGTAGTGGTATTTACCTGATTGTTTACGGAGTTTACCGTGAGGGTGGTTTCGATAATCGAATCGCAACCATCGGAATTTTGGAGGGTATCTATATAAACTCCAGTAGAATCGTAAATCTGGCCGCTAGGACCAATATAATCGCTGCAAGTGCTATCTACAACCTGACTAAAATCGGAGGCTGGATTTATACTAGAGCCCAAAACCCAATTGGAAACAGAAGTACTTAAAGCAAAATTTTGCAGACTTCCGATATTGGCATTGGCACTTAAATCTGGAGCCGTGGTAATGCCACTATTTGCTTGTCCAGCCATACCTTCATTAAGTTGATAGTAAGCCACTAAACCTGATGGTGCGGTGCAGAACTCATTATTCATATTATTAAAAATCTCACTGCGGCTACGAGTTACATTCCAAACTCTTACTTCGTCTATTTTCCCGGGAAAAGCTCTACTATTATCAATGGCCCAATTACCAATGGTTAGTTCCCTTAAACCACTCGAAAAGCTTACCGAAACGGCTTGGGAATCTACCGGAATACCGTTTACATAAAGTCGAATCATTGCGCCATCGTAAGTGCCAGCAACGTGTTGCCAAGTATTAAGGCTTAAAGTATTGGCAGCAGTGCTAAGTTCATTCCAGCTACCTCCGCCTAAATTAAAATTAAGCTGGCCGCCAGAACCGCAACGTAGCATATAGCCATAATCGGGACTATTATTTTCTTTATTAATAATATTCCCTTGCCAAACCTGGCTGGTCCAAGCAGTAGGGTAAATCCAAGCTTCTAAAGTAATGGCAGAGCCGCTTAGCTGAACACTGGCATCGTTTCCGCAATCTACGCGGTCATCAATACCATCAAAACTTAAGGCATTTTGTGCCAAGATGGTACCACAGGAAAAAATAATAAGGGCTAGGCTAGCTATTGCTTTCATTATAGGGAGTTTAAACGGAAAAACTACTAAATAAAAAGGACTTAGAAGTTTTCTACGAAACATTCTAAGTCCTTAATTATGAACATCATTTTAGGTTCCTTTTTTTAAGAAGAAACCCACGCTAGCCTTATCGCTAATTTTCTCGATACTGTACCTCCATTACTGGTTCTGCTTTTGTTTTATCAGCGGCTTTAGTTTTCACAGATGATTTTTCTTCGGACTCCACTTTTTTCGTTACCGTTTCATCTGGGTGATGTCTAACTAAATCCATTTCTTCTACCAAATAAGAAGCGCCGCCTAATTTGTCGATGATAAACAACACATAGCGCAAATCCACCATTACATTTCGGCAAATTGAAGGATCAAAATACATATCACTCATCACACCATCCCAAGCTCTATCGAAGTTTAAGCCAATTAACTCGCCTCGTGCATTTAGCACTGGAGAACCAGAATTACCACCGGTGGTATGGTTGGTAGCCACAAAGCATACGGGCATTTTACCATTTTCACCGTAAGGTCCATAATCCTTGGCTTCATATAAATCGATTAACTTTTGTGGCAAGTCAAATTCGTAATCACCAGGTACATACTTTTCCATTACCCCTTTTAAATAAGTTTGAGCTTCGTATTTAACCGCATCTCTTGCTTCGTAAGACTTTACTTGCCCATAGGCTACCCTTAAGGTAGAATTGGCATCGGGATAAAATGATTTTTTAGGAAAGGCTCTTTGCAAGGCTTTTACATATCGAGCTTGCAAGGCATCAATTTCAAGATTTATCGGTTTTAAACCAGCGTTAATCACCTCAAAATAATGACTATACATTTCCAGAGAAAGCTCGTATAAATCGGACTCGGCGATCTTCTTCGCCATTTTTGCTGGATTTTTTTTCAGTTCTTCGGCAAAGTCCTCTTTAAAGAATGGTGCATCTTCATACATCTCAGCAATTTCTTCGGGCCAATTATCAGAACCTTCCTCCTGTAGTTCCCTTACTTCTTCCCCAGGATTAGTTTTAATGGTTTCGAGGTAAATAGGTAGAATATTGATGGCCACTTGTTTGTCCAAGTCATAATCATAGTCCTTCAAAAAGCCCTCCATCCTTTTGGCCAAACGATCCGCCTCAGTTTTTAAGGCCTCTTCATCTTCTGCCTCAGCGTGTTTAATAAGATTAGAATAGTTTAAAACGTGGCGAAAAGCTTCGATTCCAAAATAGCCTACTTCGATATAAGCGAAACGCTCCTTGGTTAAAGGAATACGCTTGGCATAAAGTGCATCCATTTTAGCTACCAAATCTTTATCGTCCTTAAGCTCTGGAATGGCTTCGCACATTTGCTTAAAGAGTTTTTCCTCTTGACGTAAAACTTCTAATGCATTGGTGCGCTTAATTCCTAAAATCTCTCCTTTCCAACGCTTCCAGCTGTTACTGCTTCGTGCAAATTTAGAAGCATATTGCAAGCGCGCGTCTTCATCTACTCGCATTTTGGCATCTAAAATGTTGATGATTTGATCGCGAATGCGAATTCGGAATGGATTGTATTCATTTACGGTATTGGCTACCTCTGAAGCAGGTAAGTATTGATTGGTACTGCCCGGAAAGCCATATACCATGGTGAAGTCCCCCTCTTTAACACCCGCGATATTAATCTTTAAATGCTGAGCGGGTTTATAAGGAACATTAGTCTCGCTATACTCTGCTGGTTGATTATCAGCATTAGCATAAACTCTAAACATGGAAAAATCGCCAGTATGGCGCGGCCAAACCCAATTATCAGTGTCCTTACCATATTTACCTATACTACTCGGTGGGGCTCCCACTAAACGCACATCAGTGTACTTTACCTTGCTAATTAACAAGAACTGATTTCCAAAGAAGAAGTCTTTTAACTCAAACTCCAAGCCTGGGTTTTTTGCTTGTGCTTCTCCCAATAGATTCTGAGCATTTACCTTAATAATGGAGTCGCGCTCTTCTTCCGACATTTCCGGAGTACTACCTTCTAAAATTTCATTACTCACATCCTTAATCTCGCGAATAATGGCCGCGTATAATCCCGAGTTTGGTAATTCCTCGCTTCGAGAAGCTGCCCAAAAGCCATCTTCCAAATAGTTATTTTCTTTGGTAGAGTGGCTTTGAATTTGACTATAGCCACAGTGATGATTTGTAAGCAATAGACCTTGAGATGAAATTAATTCACCCGTGCAACCCCCATTAAAATGAACCACGGCATCCTTTAAAGAGGATTTATTTACGGCATAAATCTCCTCTGCCGAAATTTGCAGTCCCATGCGCTGCATATCCGAGTAATTTAACTGAGCAATAAGGTGTGGTAGCCACATGCCTTCCTTCGCCTGAAGCTGCAGTCCAATTACCAATACCGTTAGGAGGGTAAATATCTTTTTCATCTAATTCTTGATTTTCCACAAACTTAAGAAGCCCAAGCCAAAAAAAAAGGTAGTATTATAAAATCCAAGGAAGACAAAAAAGTATTTTTGATTTCTAAAGAAGTACTGGTATAGTACTATCTTGTGTAGCTTGGGCTTTGTCTATCTGGACAATCAACCGCTTATTACTACTGGTACTAAATGCCTGCACACTGTAGGCGGACTCTTTGCTGTATTTTATGTTATTCAAGGCTGTTTTTTGCTCTTGTAACTGCACATAGTATCGTGTGATATTACGTAGCTCTTGAAGAACTTTACTGGGTGGTTGCCATGCTTTGTGCGTACGCTCCACACCAAAACGGCTCAGCACCTTTGCGTCCACTTCATCGGTTTTGGTTTTAATGTTGAGACTAGAAAAAAAATGCTTTGAGGTGTTAGGTAAAACCACATGCACGGTTTTTTTCACCTTGTGTAGATGATAAGCCATAGACTCATAATACACACCAGTTGCTTCCATTAAAAACACCAAATCCGCTTGTTTAGAAGCTGTTTTGTTTACCCAGCGTAGTAGCTGGTTAAATCCAGTTTTATCATTCTTAAAACCCTTAGTCTCACTGTAACGCAACTCATCGCCAGCTCCACGATTACATATACACGCGGTAAAACTGGACTTGGAAATGTCAATACCCACACTTTGTTTAATAAGATCCATTTGAAAAAGATTTTTTGGTTAAACTAATGCTGACCATTCTCCTTCGCCTTTCCTTTTATTTTATCCAAGCTCGTTCGTTTTCGGCCTTAAGTACTGTTCAGACTCCTGAGAAAATAAAGTGTGCGGACGCGTCCTTTTTTACGATATAGTCTATTGCTTATCTAGCCGCCCCTCGTCTCGCACACTAGGTCAACCACATTTTGATTAACAACAATGTAGTGACCCTTTTTTAAACTGTCTGTAAAAATAAAAGCCATCTCTTAATTGAGATGGCTTTCTTAGTTTTATCCACCGAAGTCGTCGAAACTTACATTCTCTGGTGGTACTCCCCAATCGTCGCACATTTTAAGCACGGCGGCATTCATTAGGGGTGGTCCACAGAAGTAGAATTCGATTTCTTCTGGTTCTGGGTGTTTGCTTAGGTAGTTATCGATTACCGCTTGGTGCACGAAACCGGTAAAGCCATCACCATCTTTATCATTTACATCCTTCTTAGGATTCCAGTTATCTTCTGGAAGTGGCTCAGAAAGTACTACGTGGAATTGGAAGTTCGGGAACTCCTCTTCGATTTTCTGGAAATCATCGAGGTAGAAAAGCTCACGCTTAGAACGACCACCGTACCAATAAGTCACTTTACGACCAGTCTTTAAGGTTTTGAATAAGTGATATAAATGCGAACGCATTGGCGCCATACCTGCTCCACCACCTACATAAAGCATTTCTGCTTCAGACTCGTTGATGAAGAATTCACCGTAAGGCCCAGAAATAATTACTTTATCACCTTTCTTTCTACTGAAGATATAAGAAGAAGCTACACCAGGATTTACATCCATCCAACCGCCTTTAGCACGATCAAATGGTGGTGTTGCGATACGTACATTCAACATAATCTCGCGTCCTTCTGCAGGGTAAGAAGCCATTGAATACGCACGCTCTACAGTTTCGTTATTTTTCATCACAAGTGGCCAAAGTTTAAACTTATCCCACTCTTCCTGAAACTTATCTGGAGTCTCGTGCTCT
>CATMQD010000225.1 GCA_950073045.1 uncultured Flavobacteriales bacterium
AATCAATGGCACTAACACTCCGAAATAGGTGGCACTATTTGAACCGTGTTAGCCAGGGGTAAAAGGGCAATACCAATTAGTAGTAAGTAAAGGAGCTTGGCAAACCCTCAAACGCAAGCTCAAGTACGCGACCAAGAGAACGCTGCCATTATCATTAACAGAACGGCTACGTCAGCTAAAGAGAATCTACCAAGGATGGCTCAATAACTACCGACTAGGTAATGTACAGACCAAGCTCAAAAAGGTAGATGAATGGCTTAGAAACCGACTTCGCTACTGCATTTGGCATGATTGGAAGAAACCTGAGCGCAAACGGAAAAACCTAATCCGAATTGGCGTAAATCAAGGTCAAGCTTATGCTTGGAAGGGCAGAGCGTAAAGAAAATGTCTGCAGACATTTTTAACGAATGAGCCAGCTTGCCGCGTTGGGTGGAATGGGCGGATGGGCAGTAGCTCAAAGCCCCATTTTACGAACCACCATTACCGAGAAACGCTTAAGGAAAAGAGGTTACAGAAGCATGCTGGAGTACTACCATAAAGTGAAGTTCTGATGTAACGAACCGCCCAGTACGAGAACCGTACGCTGGGTGGTGTAAGCATGCACTATTAATTTTTTAAGGAATGCTTGAGCTCGCTTTGCTCGGTTGAGAGGCGCACCCCGTCATCTATTGGTGGCCGGGCCGTCTACTCGATTGTGTGCTGGCTTTTTTTCATCCGATTGCTCTTTCGGGAAACGATTCTAATTCTTTTTTCAATTCCTTCGCAACTTTTTTCAATTCCGCATTGTCCATTTCGCAGTCAACATAATATTCTTTATCATCATTTGCATTTTGCGGTCGAGATTCCAAGTCAAATATTATTCGCACAGTTTTTAAATCCGATTGATTTTTGATTAATTCAAATTCCAAATTCGGTTCCATAAACACAAGCGAATCAGAATCCGTTTCGATGTCATTTGAAAGTTGTTCAAACCATTCGATAATGTCTTTTAAATCTCTTACTAAAAGTGAAGGGTCAATCGTTTCCCAATTTCCGTAATCACTTTTTACTTTTAAATAAACCAACAACCAATTCGAGTCATATTCACAATCAGTTATTTCAGGAAACTGATAATTTGTTATTTTAAATTCAACGGTTTGGTTATTTATTCCTTTAAATATCATTCAATTCGTGATGTTTTTTCAGCTTGCACACAACTTGTTTTTATGCGTAGAAAAACTCTTGCTTTGGACAAACAAGGAGATGGATATCCGTAGGTTTGATTGTCTTTAGCGAAGCACATTCTTAGCCGCAAGATAGCGATCATAGCTCTAAATCATCAAAGGGACTCTTGATGTCCTTGAGGATTCGGGTGCTTAGGGGGGTTGAAGGTTTGAAGGTTTGAAGGTATGGGGGTTTGGAGGTTTGGGGGTTTGGAGTTTTGTCAGGTTTGGGGTTTGGAGTTTAGATTTTAGGGCTGCCATTCGCCCTATTTATTGCTCTTGAAATAGACTTATCATTGCCGAGTCGAAAAAGATTAAAGCCTCTTTTCTACCTTTTTTGACCATAAACCCACGAAAAACCCGCGCAAAATTACCCCAATCCTACCCAAAAACCGCTTTTTGAGAAGAAATTTGTGGCCAAAATTGGCAGCATGAAGCTCCATTTTTAAAGAAAAACCCAAAAATTGCGCCTTTTCCAAAAGGCCACAGTGCGTGAATCGATGGACAACTGTGCATTAGTCAGTGGACAATAGTGCTTTGCTCAATGTGAACCTTCACTTTGGTCGGCGTGAAGGTTCGTTTTTTACCATTTTTCACCCATTTTTAAGGCAAAAAAAAGATCCCGGCCTGTAAGGACCGGGATCGGTAATATGGGTTTAAAGCTTATTAAGTACGAGCCTTAGCTTCGGGGACGCTGCCCCCTGGAGCAATTCCAGCGCTGAGCTTATTTCGCTTTTGTAATTCGAAGGGAAGGAATGGCTGCTTTGCTTCTTGAGGGAATGCAAAAATTGACAGGGTGGTTTTAAAGTCATCAATATTTAGTGCCATTGGGCTCTCAAAGCCTTCAATCTTTAAAAGATGGCTAGCAGCAGCAGTATAATCATGAGACATCAATGTGTTTTTGATTTCAAGGCCAAGGGCGCCTAATAGACTTAAAAGCAAGAGGTAAAGACTAGATAAATGAAGAGAGCCGCTAGGACCTAAAAGCACTATAAGGGATGTCGGGCTTTGTGTCAAATGGGCTATGGGATTTAAGCTCTTTATTGTTGTTAGAGTTTTAGGCATCTCTTGATTCATTATCTGGATGCTAATGTAGTTCCTGTGCCAGGCTTTGTTTGTAGAATTATTTTTGAGTTTTTGTAGAACTGGGGGAGGAGAAGCGCCTAGAGCTTAGAATCGAAAAGCATAGATAGATTGACCTATGAGCTAGATCCTTCGCTGCGCTCACTTTTAGACTAGACGCTGTTGGAATGGTAATCAATACTAATTGGGAATATTTAAGGAGAGATGATGCTTAGGCTTCTTACCGCTTGCCTGTTTTTTAATTTGAAATAGCTATTCGAAATCCAAAATCCCCAGCCTAGCGTATATAGCTAAAATTGGGGATTATGAAAAAACATGCAGTCAGCCACCACTTTACCATCGACCATGATAAAGAATTGGTTATCGTGAACTTTAAAAATCAGGTGGATTATCAAGAATTTCAAGAGCTGAACTATGAGTTCCGAAAAATGGCCATGGATAAGGGTTATGCCTTAACCCTAGATTGTACCAAGGCAAGCTTTACCTTCGGTTTAAACTATTTACTTACTTGGATTGTAGACTGTAGTGAGCTGGATAGAACCCTTAGTCAGACTACCACTTTTTTCCTCTTAGACAAAGCAACCTATTCAGCCGAAAGGCTAAACCAAGCCTGGAGTCCCTTTAAGATTCCCACTTTTGCGAGTAATGGAAGCTTGATGGAACTTCAATCTAAATTAGATCTATTGCCTTATGGCGTTTGGATCAGGTAAGAAACTTGGCTAAAACTCTTCGGAGCTCAGATATTTCAATGGGTTTCGAAAGAAAGTCGTCCATTCCGGCTTCTAATGCTCTTTGCTTGCTTTCCGCAAAGGCATCGGCCGTTAAGGCTACTACTGCCGTGGGCTCACTTAAATGATGGGCCTCGTGGTTACGCCACTCTTGGATGGTTTTTATTCCATCTTTAATGGGCATTTGTACATCTAGGAAAACGAGGTCGTACTCCGCTTGGCGTAAGCGATCAATGGCCTGCTGACCATTACTTACCATTTCCAATTGGGGCTCAAATTTTTCGAGCATTTTCTGGAGTACCAATTGATTCATCAAATTGTCTTCTGCCACTAAAATGCGTTTTCCAGAAACAATGGATAAATCGTGGGACCATGACTTTTGCTTTTCCACATTCTCCTTGTGATTAGGATCAAAAGTGAAAGGGAGTTCGAAGATAAAACGACTGCCACGACCTTGTTCGCTTTCTACCCAAATGGCGCCATCCTGACCTTCAATAAATTTTTTGGTAATGGTTAAGCCTAAGCCGGTGCCCCCATACTTACGCGTAGTATCATCACCTTCTTGCGAAAAGCTTTCAAATACTTTAGATAGCTTATCCTCGGCAATACCAATGCCCGAATCTTCTACGCAAAAGCGGATGCGGATTTTACGATCGTCTTTTTCTAATATCTCAGTTTTTATATGGATGTAGCCGCTGCTAGTGAATTTCATGGCATTGCCCACCAGGTTTAGGAATATCTGGTTTAGCTTCACCCGATCACCTTCTAAAATGCGCGGAATCTCCGGGGCCATATCAGTTTTCAGCTCAATCCCTAATTCATTAGCTCTAAACTCAAAGGTTTGCTGTATCCCTTGAATTAAATGGCGGAAGTTGAAGGGAATACTCTCAAAGGTGATTTTACCCGCTTCAATTTTTGAAAAGTCTAATACCTCATTAATAATCCCCAACAGGCTATCGGCCGAGTACTTCATTGAATTGAGGTAGTGGTCTTGGGAATTATTATGCTCCTCACTCATTAATATATTGGTGAGCCCAATGATAGCATTTAAAGGGGTGCGAATTTCATGACTGATTTTAGAGAGGAACTCCGATTTAGCAGAAGTAGCTTTTTGGGCAATATCTCGCGCTTCAATTAGCTCCAAGCGATACTTTTCACTTTTGGTGATGTCTAAAGAGTAACCAATAAACATTTGGATCTCATCATCGGAATCGAAAAGAGGAAGTAAGCGTCTTAAATAATACAGCTCTTTGCCTTTGCGATCAATGCGCTCCACCCATTCGGTGAGTTTCAAATTATTGCGAACTTCTTGATAACGAGAGGCTCGTTCTTGAGCAACTTGCATCGGTAAATCGCGCTTTTGGCAATAGTCGAAATCAGTTTTACCGATTAACCACTCTCGCATTTGAGCATCTTTCACCGCACTTTCGGAAATAAAAATATAGCGCTGATTTCGATCAGCAACAATAATTTCCGCCGGCACTTGGTTTAGGATGGTTTCGTAAAAACTCCGTTGCTTACTTACCTCTTGCGCTCTATCGTGCACCTTTTGCTCCAAACTACGGTTTAGCTCTTGGAGCTCAATATTGGTTTTATAGAGCTCTAAAGCACGGTCTTCCAAAAGCTTTTCCGCCTCCTTTCGGGCTTTTTTCTCTCGGTCTAATGCTCTACTTAAAATTCGTGTCTGTTTTTCGAAATCCTCCACTTACGAGATCTTAAATTGAACCTCGCTGCCATCTTCTTTAAGTAGAGTAGTTTCGATGTTTAGGGGAGTATTAAATTTTTTAGCTGAGGCCTCAATCAGCCCCAAGGCTAAATCAGCCATTTTACGATCCGAACGGTAAATCATAGTCATGCTATCCTCATGGCGATGGGTTTCAAAGCGAGGCAACTCTGCATCCGGGTATAGCTTTTTAACCTCCACATGAATGTGATTGTCAATTTGCTCTAGTAAATCGAAGGGATGACTTACGCCAGTGAAAAAGCCGGGGTAGTTTTTGTAAAAGGTGTCAAATAGATGATGTCCAAAGGCATTTAATAAGTCCGAGATCGGAATGTTTTTCAATTCCCCTAAGCGAATAACCAAATTCACCATTTCCTCATGAGGATAGGTACCAACCGCGGTATAGCTGCCACCAGATTTCAGGGAGGTACTTTCAATTAGATCATCTAAAGTTTCTAATCCAAACTTTTCCTCAACCATATCCATAAACTCCGAGAAAACAATGCCCTTCATATTCAAAATTTTACTAGCAATTTATAAATTAAATAGCCACCTTTCCAAGTCTAAAACCTTTTGCAGTCTAGCTTTTATGAAATTAGAAGAATATTATCGCTCCAGCTTGTACGGAACAGGCATAGCGATTTACCTTTTTTTGGTGATAGGTCTGGGTTTAAGTATCCTAATTTACCTATTGGATGATTTGCTCGCGGAAGGCTATCATTATGCGGCGATGTCTTTTATGGTTTTAGCTTTAGTTGTTATGGGCCTTGGTGAAAAGGCTTCTTATTCCCAGAAAGAAA
>CATMQD010000226.1 GCA_950073045.1 uncultured Flavobacteriales bacterium
ATATGGGGGCTAGGTATTACAGTCCTCAGTTCTCCATCTTCACGAGCCCCGATCCCATGCGAGCCTATCGGAGCTGGATTAGTCCCTACAATTACGTCCAGAATAACCCAGTTATGCGGCAGGATCCGACAGGGATGTTGGATGGTGGCATTCTGGAGGAAGGAAATCCGGGAGGACATACTTATACGAAAAGGCTGCCAGCGCCAGACTTGAATATTCCAGACCCTAAGATGCCAAGGTCTGAGTTCCCAGATATTATTGTACCTAATAAAGAGACAATTTGGCTTGATAAAGTTGATGTACAGCCTGATGGCGGAAGTTCTTGGCTTACCAACGCATTTTATCACACCCTTGCTTTTGGGATGGGCTTTTGTAATGCGATAGGTTCAAATGGCTTTTGGGGCGCCGGAAGACAAGACCCAAATAGCCTTGGCAATCTCTCAAACTCTGCACGGCTGGGTCAAATTTCTGGGGATGTTATATCTTTATTTATTGGAGTGGGAGAATTCTTTCTGGGCGGCGCATTAGCCTTAGGAGGAGCTGGTCTTTCATTAACTGGCATTGGTGTAATAGGTGGCGCACCAGCAATAGGCCTTGGTATTACAGCGTCCGCGCATGGTTTAGGCCAGATTTCAAGTGCCATTAGAGGGCTAGCGGATAACTCGAGATCTCGATCAAGAGATCAGATGAGTGATGGGGGTAGTTCGTCTTCAGGCTCGGGGAAAAATTACGGTGATGGTGTTTCGAATAAAATAAAAAAATCCGATGATCAAGTTGATTTGGATTTGTTTCGAGATCAAAATGGGAAAATTTCTAAGAAAATCAAATACAAACGCTACCATATTGAGAAAACACGTGGTAACCCCCATAAAGAGGACGGTATTTATAAGCTATATCACAATGGTGAAAGAATAAGGACTCTGGATAGTGAAGGATTTATAATTGGAAAATGAAAAGTTTTAGTGAATTATTAGGGAAAGTGAGCACTACGGTGCATATCGAAATTGATATTTACGCACTTTTATACGATAGCGAGCGGTTTACCTTTGAGGTATTTTTAGAGTTGTATGCCAAGCGCAGAGATAATATAGAGCAAGAGCAACTAAAGAGTGACCCATACTTTGTAGATCTACTTGAGTCACTACTGAAGCTAAGAGAACATTGTGATTTCTATGAGTCTGTATTCCCCCCTGTTATGGTGTACCGTAAAATGAAAACACCTGGTTTTTATGAAATTTCAGACAGGAATCATTTGTTTGAGATTGCTAAGGAAGGGTATACTGAGTTGGGCTACACGGTCCTTTATTGCTCAAAGCATAAGTTCTTTGTCGAGTTCGGTCATGATAAATGTTTGTTGTTTTATACATGGGCACATCAACCCATAAATAACAGTTTAAAAGAGATTATTAAAGGAGCATTCACTTGGAGTAAAGAGTTTCGTCTAAAGGAATAGTTTATAATGGTAGTTCTTTGGACTATTCATTATTGTGATTCCGTATCAAGAACTCTGCTCTAATTGCCCATTGGGGTAGCCTTTTAAAGTGCTTGTCCGCCTCGGGCGGATCCAAAACAACCCGATAATGCGGCAGGATCCGACAGGGATGTTGGATGGAGGTGTTTTGGAGGAAGGGATTCCGGGGGAGCCTACTAGACCACTTATGGTTATTTTTGGAGAAAATGGTGAAACCTATTCAATATATGTGCCGTATGTTGAGATTACCGCAGAAAGGGTTAATAAGCAGACTGATGCGGCTGTGGCCCAACCTGCCTCTATTGCGGATCAAACTGCTAATGTTTTACCTGTTCAGACAGAAGAAGATATGTCAAGAGTTTGGGTTCAGGCGCGACTAAATCAAATGATAAAGACGGATGAAGGTGCCGATGCCGTATTAAATTCGGATCTCCCTCATGATTATAAAAAGGACGCTCTAATCTATAAAATGCATCATGGGGAAGCGGCTCAATTTGGGCTAGCATTTATGGAATCTGCCTTAATTATGGCTCAAGCAGCAATGTTGCTTCGCGGTTTAGGGTATAATACTCCCGAAATTCCTTCCTTTTCTCCTGGTCGTATTGTAAATTTCGCAGATGATGTAGTGGTTTCACAGACAGATGATGTTGCTGTTAAGACGGTAAAAACTCCATATGGTGATGCGATTCAAGCTAATACTAAAGAAGCATTAGCAGCAAGATCCCATGTTGAATCGGGAGGGAAATTGTATAGAATTGGAACAACTGGAAAAAGTCAGGCTGCAGAAGCTTAGTTTTGGGCCACAGAAAACCCTTTGGCTAACCCTCAAGGTTTTGCAAAAAAATATGGAATTCCAGTTGAAAACATTCAAAATGCGAATTTCATCGAAATAGGTACGCTTAAACCAGGAACTAATTTTATTACTAGAGCTGCTCCAGCTGCACCAGGAAATCCAGCAGGTTGGGGAGGAGGAATAGAAGTTGTCACACCAGCAAATGGAGTAAAACTTGAAGTATTTAGTACACAATAAATATTATGAATTACTTAGATAAAATTAATGAGATAATTAGAGCATTAGCAAATAATAATGAGTTGGATGTTTCAAAAGAAATTGAGGAATTGAAACTATCAGCAAGTACAAGTACTGAATTATTAATGTCGATTACATTTAAATTAAAGCAACTAATTGAAAACAATAATGAAATATCTAAGCTAATAGAAAAGGATGTTTTGGAGTTATTGAATTATTGTAGATCAATAGGATTAAATATAAAATAAGGAATAGCCGTTCTTTGGATGCTGATTAGGGGGATGTAAGTGTAAGAGGAGCCGCTAAGGGGGTGACGAATATTATACCCGAAGGAAAACTGGCCAATCACTTATTTAAAGGAGCGGGTAAACTTGCAGATAATCCAGCCAACAGAACGCTAATACAGAATATTTCAAATGGTAAACCTCTTGTGGTAGACAAGTTTGGGAAAAGCTGGTATAGAGGAGTGGATGCTTCTGGTAGGGGGATTTATTCATATACTCAAAATGGCATAGTTAAGGGAGCTGGTTATACAGATTTATCCGCTGCCGAAATAATTGCTAAATATGGCGTAAAGTAATGACTATGAAACGAGCAAGTGATGGTAAAATAAGTACTGAAGGTATCATATCCAGTAATGAGATGATTACTGAGAAGGAAGGCTATGAAGCCATGTTGTATATGCTTCAAGCGTATTTTGAAGCTACAGAATCAAAAGACTTGACAGATATTTTAAGTGGCGGTGGATATTGGGGTGAAGCAGACAAACCAATAGACACTGCTTATTGGGAATATTGGTTGGAAGCTATAGAGAAAGTTAAGAAAGAAGGTCCGCCTATTTTTTAAAGAGTTATAATAAGATACAAGCCCTGGGAGACCGGGGCTTTTTTAGTGAATGAGCTTCAGGCGTGCTTTGATCTGGCTGTCAGAGATATTTTCCTGGTCGGACTTGTCGTAAATGGAGAGCAGAAAGACGGTATTATCAGCCACATAGAAATGGGTGATCACGCGTGCCCCTCCGGATTTACCTTTTCCCTTTGGATTTGATAGCAAGGCGTATTTTGTAACAGTTTTTACCGAGAGAAATACCTCGGGAAGGGTCTTCTTTTAGTTCCTGAATCAGAGCCAACAGTTCGGATTTTAGTGAAGGATATTTTTTAATGAGCTTCTTGGCTTGTCGTTCAAAAACCTCAATGGATTTAACACTATAGCTCATTAAGGAAGTCTTCCGCGTTACGAGCTTCCTTTTTACCTTCCCTGATTAACTTTATTTCTTCGACAGCGTCTCTAATCTCACTCATTAGTTGTGCTTTAGATTCTGTAAGCTGTTTGGCCTTCACGTAGGGCAAGCTTTTGAGCACCTCCATTAAATGGATTGCTTGACTGTCTTTTATGTCTAATAGAACTTTCATAATCAATAATTTTTAAGGTTAATATGCCAACCGGTCCAATACGTTTTATGCTCTAAAATTTAGGTGCAAAAAACCAGGGATTTGGCTGATTAAACCGTCTCTAATTCAAATATACCTCTAAAGGCTTAAAAAAAGGCCCTTTAAGCCGGAGGTTTTTCGGGTTCATCAGGGGCTTCATCAATTCATTTATTTAGGTGAATTATTGAGAATGGTTTCAGCCTTAATAAGGCGATCAGCTTAGAGAGTTGCCAGGATTTTATCTGAGGTACTTCAGCATTAGCATAGCAACCATGGCACACCACATCTGAATGCGCACAGCATTAGCCGAGGTTCCCACAAAGCTTTTTACAGAGAATCAAAGGAGCCTTAGAAGATGTAACTTTGTAATTAGAGAAATCGATTATGACTATTTCACAGAGGATAAACAAAATACAAGTCCTACTTAAAACAGCAGATGCAAGCTTGTTGGTAAAAATTGAGCAAATGCTTGAAAGAGGTCACAAAGATGCCGCTGAGTCCGTTTTAACCCAAAGCCAAAAGAAGGAACTTGATATCCAAGAAGCTGAATATGCAGCTGGTCAAGGTAAATTATACACATGGCAAGAAATTAAGCAGGAACTTGTAGACAAGCATGGCTTACAGGCTGGAGATTAGAGAGAAGGTACGCACAGGTACAATCGCTGGTTATTTGTGGTACGAGGATAAAAGCCAAGGCTTAGGCTCGCGTTTTGTCTCTGAGATCGAAGAAATGATTGAGTATATTGCTCTATACCCCTATCACTTTCAAGTTAAATATAAAGATTACAGAGAAGGCATTTTAAAGAACTTTCCTTACGTAGTCATTTATCAAGTTAATGGGGATTTGATCACCATTTCATAGGTATTCCCATGTAAGGATTATCCTGAAAAGAAACAGGAATATAAATAGCTCTTATTGGAGCCGGTGATAGCTTCTTTTAAGACACATGCTAAAATGTATCTCATAGCCAATAGAGAAAAAAGGCGTCTATCACAATTTACCTTTAGGCTTTTAACCTTTATGACATGAAAACACTGCTATTAGTTTTATCCTCGATCGTGCTAGGCTCTAATCACACGTCTTCAATAAATAAAAGTATTCAACAAAACCTTCAATTAGTGGACCTTGAGATATTTCGAGAAGGTGTTAGATGTTGTGATGGAAGTTTGTTAGAGCTATTTTGGAATAACCAAGACTCTGTTTGCTTGATTAGAGTCGAATTAAATGATATCAACCAAGCATTGTATTTTTACGATTTCCCGGTGGATGAACTATCTGAGGTTTCCAAAATGCAAGTTTTTTTAAGCGAAGAACAGACAGAAATAGACTGTTACGAATTAGTACACGGGAATAGAACAGGAGAAGCTGTAACGACTACTCTGATAAAAGAGTCTAATTGCCCAGATAGGGAAAGCATACATGTACGGCTTTTTGATTAAGATGAAAATACCATTTGGCGGACCAAGCGTTTAAAAATAAGCCAGTGGCCTATTTTAGGGAAGGAGCCAGGCTGCCGCGCGGGCGGGGAAACTTCTACTATGGAGCCCGTTACTACGATCCGAAGATTAGCGTGTGGTTGAGTGTGGATGCG
>CATMQD010000227.1 GCA_950073045.1 uncultured Flavobacteriales bacterium
GTAATGAAACATCAGCCGCACCGCAGGTTTCTCATATGGAGGACATGGTGGTGAGCAGTTCTTTTAATTGGTCGGCAAGTAAAAAGGGGACCGTAAATCTTACTTTCTCCAATCCCGAAAACATTTCCCTAGATCGTGAGATGCTTTACCTTATTAATGAGGAGGGCCAAATTTTAGAGAAGCTCGCCGTGTCGGGTCAATCTGCGACTTTTAGTGTGGAATTACCTGCTAATGCTAATCACCGCATTTCCTTTCCATATACTGGTCAGATTTGGAGTATTGATGGCCCGGGTACCTATAATTTTAAGATCGAAAAAGATGGTTCTAATAAACTAGGCAAGACTAATGTTCAGCAATCTTGTACCGTTTGTAATAGTCCAATAGAAAATAATTTAGCCGAGTTGCCCGTGATTCAAGCTAGATCTTACCAGATTATGTCAGAGAATTTGGTGCCCGGTTGGGAAACTACCGCACCAGACGGGAAAATAGAGATTTGGTCTTCTGGTTTTAATGGCGTGCCCGCTCAGGAAGGAAATCAGTTTTTTGAGATCAATGCTAATAATTATCCTAATGCGGCCCTGTATCAAACTTTGTGTTTAGAGCCAGGTTCTACGATTCGTTGGTCGGTTTATCACCGTGCTCGTCAGGGTGTAGATGTAGCGCGAGTAAGTATTGGTGCTTCGGTGGCTACAGCGCAGGAGCAAGGGATTATGTCGGATGGAACCAATGCCTGGGGATATTACTCAGGGGTTTATCAGGTGCCAGCTAGTCAAACTAATACGGTTTTTGTTTTTGAAGCTATTTCTACTGGAAGTGGCAATAATTCGGTTGGTAATTTCTTAGATAATTTCCGCATTGAATGTGATCAGGATGGAGATAATGTTTCCGATACCGAAGATGATTTCCCTACTGACCCTAATCGCGCCTTTAAATCTTATTTCCCGAGCTCCGGAACTCAGGTTTTAGCTTTTGAAGATCTATGGCCCGCTAAAGGAGATTATGATTTTAATGATCTGGTATTAGCCCAAAAGGTAGAGATCTTCCGTAATGGAGATGATGAATTGGTGGAAGCGCATTTTGATATTGCTATCGATGCAATTGGGGCCGGCTTGGATAATGGTATCGCTCTATTATTAAGGAAATCCGATGGCAGTTTCTTTAATCAAGAACTGGTGCAAAGCTTTACAGGTCATTTGAGCAATGACCCTGATAATAGCAATGGCTTTATTGTGAGCGATGATATTTTTGATGATATAAGTGCCTATTATCAGAATAATGGAGTTGGGCCGAATAAGGTGGCGGATACACTCTCTTTTGTACTAAGCTTTAATGCTGGTTTAAACCTCGATTTCGTGCCAGAGCTTTATCTCTTTAGAACTTCAGATCGCAGCTTAGAAGTTCATCGTCCTGGTTTTAGTGGTAGCGCTGCTTTTGATGCGACACGTTTTAATACCCTTGATGATAATGGTGATTTCCGCACAGCTAACGGATTACCATGGGCCATTGAAATTGTGAGTGCCACTACCTATCAACATCCTAAAGAACGAATTGATATGGTGGCCGCCTTTCCACAGTTCCAAACTTGGGCGAATTCTGGCGGTGGTCAAAATCAGAATTGGTTTGAATTCCCCAATAGCGAGAAAATATTCGATTTAAGTAATTAGGTCGCTCATCCGATTTTTACGCTTACTAATTTGCTGAATGCAGGTTTGTAACTTTTGGCTAATTTCCTCGCCATTAATTACCAACCATGCGCAAAATAGTACTCTTAATCCTTGGTCTATGCTTAGGAACATTAGGTTCATTGCAAGCTTCCCATATCGTTGGAGGCGAAATATTTTGGAAGTGCACGCCCAATAATCAATACATTTTCACCTTAGTTATTTACCACGACTGCTCTGGGGCTGCCTTGCCGGCAGGAAACCAGTTCATTAATGGTCCTAATGGTAATATTGTTTGTTCTCAGGTTGCAGCTTTAGGCGGTCCATATACCAATGGTTGTAGCAATTATGGCTGTTCGGTACAGCGTGCAGTTTACATTAGTTCACCAATAAGTTTAAACGGTACACCTCCAGCCACGGGCTGGGAGTTTAGCTGGTCTAATTGCTGTAAATACGCTTATGAGAACGCTCTTGGGGCCAATGCTACTTATTTGCGTTCGGTTATGTATCCTTACCAAGATCCAAACAGCGGCATTACCTTAAATGCTTCTTCGTGTTACGATAATTCACCCGAGTTTGGGCAGAAAGAGGAGATGGTAGTTTATGAGGGTTATTTTGAGTTTAACCACCTGGCCATGGACCAAGATCAAGATTCGGTAGTAGTAGAGTTTGCTGATGTTTTCATGGCAAGTAATACACCCGCCGCTTTTAGTGCCGGTTATAGCACTCAATCGCCCTTTCCAGACAGTACCGAAAATCCTTTAAATGGGCCAGTGGTAATTGAACCCCACAGTGGCAATATTAAAATTGAGACCTATGGTGCTACGCCTGGTTTTTATCAAAATGCTGTGGTGGCCAAATCCTATCGTAATAATCAGTTAATCGCTGAGGTTTTTCGCGAATTACCAACCCGTTTCGTTTCTAACTCAATAGCCGGTTATAATAATACTCCGCAGGTGGCCATTGATACAGCCTTGTATCCAAAATTGCGCCGACAAGGAACAACTTATCGCATTGCCGCAAGAAACTTCGATACCATCGATTTTGATATCGTGGCTCAAGACTTAGATTTAGATAGTTCGGGGACTTTCCAGGTTTTCTGTGCCAATGCAACAGGAACTAAGATAAACTCCAATAATCCAACCCTAACTACCGGTTGTCCAGCGGGTGGACCATGTGCTACTTTACTTCCTGCTTCAGGAGGGATGTGCGGGACCGTAGTGAAGGTTTTCAATTTTAATTGGGTAGCGCAATGTCAAATGTTAAGTGCTGGGCTGAGAGGTAGAACCACTTATGCTTTTTATATCGAGGTTAGCGATCAGGCTTGTCCTTATTCCAAAACAGGAGGAATCACCATTTTGGTAGACTTATATCCAACCCAAAGTCAGGCGCCCTTTTTATCCATCACCGGTGGAAATGTAAATGGGGATATCGACTTCACTTGGACTAAAACTCAAGCCCAAGAAAGTTCGCCTTTCGACCAATACATCCTTTATGGGAATACTGGACCAGGGACGCCATTTTCGGCAATTGATAGTATTTCAGATCGCAATAATTTAAGTCTATCTCTTAATGGGCAGGCTTTTCCGGCAGAGTATTATATGGTGCAAGTGGCAGGGTCTTGCGAGGATCCATCTAGCCATAGCGATACCTTAAACTCGGATGTGATTTTAAGTATGGCAAATGCGCAATATTTTCCTTTTGAGATTTATCCCCAGCCCGCGAAATCTAGTTTAAGCATTCGCTCCAGCGCAATAAGCCAATTGAAGGAAGCCGTGCTTTACGATTTGAAGGGTGCAGAATTGGCACGCTATAATTTAAAAGCAGCGAGCGGGACTTGGGAGCTTTCCCTTAATCAGAAACCGGGTATGTATTTGCTGAGCATAGAAGGTGAAAGTCAAACTTTCCGAAAACGTATTATAATTCAATAAGCTGAATCTGTAAGGCTAAATTTAAGCCGTTCTAGCAATGCTGGGACGGCTTTATTCTTTGCGGATGTAGAAGTTTCCATGTTCTAGATCTATTAGGCAGTTTTCATTGTAAATCCTATAAGCGGATAGGCCCCAGCCCTCGACATCGATAAACAGCAGATCCCGGTCTAACCAAACTTTAATTTTATCCTTGTACCAATTGCTTCGATGCTGATTGTAATTAGCGATCATCCGACCTTTTCCGCGCGAATTGATTTCCAGTTTTCGAACCGCAGCCTCCTCATTAGGACTAAATGTAGGATCTGTATTAAGTTGATTTAGATTGATCGAATCGCGATGTACCCAAATGAAGTCACCGGCAAGTTTCTTTAGAGAGTAGCGATTTGGTTTTAAACTATGGGCGGGATAAAACTCATTATGTTGAGGTGCACCTTTTTCTAGGGCTTGTTCTAAAGCTTGTTCAAATTCGAGCCAAAGTCCCATATTATTTAAATATTGCACATGACCTCCACCGTTGATAGCAAAATGATAACTGAAAATAAAGTACTTGCTGGTTTCTTTGAGGTAGTTATGCTGCCCATAAATGCAGTATTCATCGAGGGCCAGGCGAATTAAGGAGTCTTGGATTGAATTTGCTTTAGGCCAAGCATAGAGGATAAATTGAAATCCTGGAATATGGGTACCGCCTTCAGCTCTTTCAAAATGAGATGGAATGGTTTCGTAAATCGTTTCTTGACTTAGACTTAAGCTGAAAATAGGTTTTACTTCACGGCCGGGTTGGCAGCCGATATGGAGTGTTTTCTCGGTGTAAATAGTTCGATTTTTTAACTGCTTACGCTCAAGTTGAGCAATAGAATCAACTCTTAATTGGTAATCGAAGTAATCGGGAAATGCCTCGAGGAAATCAACTTTTTGGGCAAATAAACTAGAGTAGGAAAGAGAAAGGGCCAAGATCAGGGTAAGGTTGCGAATTGTACGATTGATCTTCATAAGCCGAATTTTACTCTTTTATTACAAATGCTATTCCAATTAAATATCGAAGTCAATATCGAAGCCTCCCATGTCTCCATTCAATCCTGCATCAAAGGAAATCCCGTCCATGATTCCGTCAAAGGACACTTCTAAGATATCTAGTTCAAAAAGGAAGTCGAAAAGCAATAGTTCGCTGGCTTCTTCCATGATATCCAAATTTAAACCTTCAAATTGTCTTGAACTTTGCTTGCTGGCCAAATTGATTTCCTTAATCAGTTCATCATCTAAATCGGGGAGCAGGAGCACTTTAGAGCCTAAACTTGCTAGTTTATTGCGTAGCTGCTTTGGGTCTTCCGTCCTTAAACGCGGTAAGGCACGATTAACCTCAAATATTTCAGCCTCTAACTTATCGCGATAAGCTTTTCCTGATTTTGATAGTCCATAAAGACCAAACCTTCCTAATAAGCGTCGCTCAGCATAGCCACTTCCCTTTAAACTGAGATAGGAGCGCTTGGTGAGTTTCATTTCCTTAAGAAGCTGCTTGTAGAGATTTTTAAGAAAATAACGAAGTAAAAGTTTTCGTCCATTCTTTAAGGTGTCCATCACTAATTGGTGTTGTGGTAAGGGTGTCCAATTAGTGTACTCTGAGCCCGGGCCAATAAAGAGGTATTTGCGCTTCTTTTGTTCGAAGCGACTGGGGCTTTTCCAAACGGTTTTAAGCTCTAAAACTTTAAAATAGAGCAATTCCTTGAGGATGGTTTTTAAATGAGCATCTTCCTTTAAGGCGCGACCTTTAAGGATGATTTCCATTTGTGAGGGAAGCAGCGGTTTTGGGTTCAATTAAAACAGTTTTTCTAAAGCAAAGTCGAATACTTGCAATTCTGCGTGATCGATAGTTCGGAGATGTATCCAACCGTTTTGCTTGGTTAGGCGATTTTGGATATGAATGT
>CATMQD010000228.1 GCA_950073045.1 uncultured Flavobacteriales bacterium
GGTCATTATAAAACTGTAGTGCACCATTCTTGGTGAAGGGGATCAATACTATTGGAAAAGGACCTAAACTCATTGCCAATTATCATTTACAAGTTCATGAAGACAGCCCATGGATAGAACAGTGCCTCCCGCAGCTTCCGCAGCTGCTTTAATTTCATAGGTTTTTGCGAGAATCCCGCCATCAGAAGCAGAGGCTAAAAGACTAGCCAAGCATTCCATAGATAGAACTTCGCCACCAGCATCACGAGCTAATTGAGCTACCGTTCTCGTTAAAGGGTCATAACCCTGAGAACCAACAATAGGAGCTTTTACGGCAATTATTAAACTCATTCGCTGGCATTAATTATTAGTTCATTCAAACAATCAAAGCTGAGCACCTTGCCACCAGCCCTAGTAGCCAATGCATGTACCTCTCTAGCTAAGGGTACATGCTCATCACTTTGGGCATTGTGAATAGGCGCTGCTATGACGGTGATCAAGCTCATTAATCAGTAAGATCACTTCCAACCAAGAGATTTGAAATCGTAATAGTGGTACTCGCATGATCCCGAATCTCCCCAATCACATCTGGTAAATCCCAAGTGTTAGTGCCGGATACTGCAAGTACCCGCCAAGGAGCGTTATCACCATGCTCTTCCAGATCACCAGCATAGCGAACGGATAAATTCCCGCTTTCGGTTGACTTTACCACAAATCCATTTAGCCAGGGAGATTTATAAACTCCATCGCTGAACTCTGGTACCTCTGTTCTGTGAATTTGAAAAATGACCTTATTTACATTCATAATGCGCCTTCAATTAAATATTCATTGGTTCGGATTTTCCGAATCATTACACTGCGCCACTGGGCAGAAATAAGTACCGATCCGTTTACGCCATTAATAAGCACTCCACCGGCGGGAACTATTGTTACATCGCCAGTACCAATGCGTGAAACTGTACAAGCGAATTCATCACCGGCAATATCTTCGAGCTCTATGTCAACATCCGATGCCGATTCAACATGAATGGCCGCATTATTATCACTAGATAATAGCGTGTATCCTGCGGTCTTAATAGAGCTGCGAAGTCGATTGATTTCCAGCCAAGAACTACCATCATAGGTTTTAATAATCGGCGGAGTAGCATTGGTATCTAGCCAGATCATGGTAGTGTCACCTGGTGCAGAAGTGCCGTAATGCACTCCTTTAATTGATGACCAACCGGAACTGTGGTACCATAATAAGTCGATGACATCCCATGTAGCAGGATTGTCCGAACTTGTCTTTGCCCAGATAACATCTTTGTTAGATGGCGAGCTGGTGCCATATAATATTGCAGATCCCTGACCTAAAATGCTCATGATGGCAAATTGCCAATAAGAGAGGGTCTAAAAAAGGACAACTAACAAGAGAGAGTATTTTGAAATTCTAGTCGATGACTTTAGTTCGGTACTCAGTTTTATGAAAACTAAATCCTTGATATTGGAAAGGAAACTTCAATGCCTTTAAAGAATGATAGGGAAGATCATGAACGTCACAGATTTCCTTCAAACTTCCCCAAGTTTCGAATTGCTCACCCTTAGTGAGGATAATGATATGACGCCTTTCCATGCCCCGAAATTAGGAAAAGGCAATGTAATACTACGATTCGTTCCTATCTAGCTTCTGCTGGATAAGGTCAATAGCGGTTTCAACTGACACAGATTCACTGGATTGATTATTTAGAAAATAGGTAAATCCATCGGGTCGACCCTCTTTATACTTACGCTCTTTAATGACTTCCCAGCAGAATTTATCGATATGAATAACGAATCCTTCCCGATGCCAAGGGGTTTGAGCATGATCAAAATGATCATCATCCATGCGCATTATTATTAATCCAGAGTGATCACCTCGATGGAGGGTGCAGATATCGTAAAGCTTGCGAATGGAGTTTTGTTCAGACATGGTTTTTAGATTCTAATGTAAATATAGGTCGTTTTATTACAATGACCTAAAATGGCTGAATTACTCTAAAAAAAGTGTTTTCCATGGTGCCGAAACCCAAAAGTGCGCTCCCCCGCTCCCTTTACTCCCCAGCTTTTCAAAAGTACTCCCCATGATTTTTAAGGTAGTCCCCATAAGGTAAGTATATATATTAATTTGATTTTTAAATACTTAATACTTATTTGGGGAGCGAAGGGAGCGTTGGGAGTGGTTTATCGCAAATCCTAATTTTGTTCTTAATTTTACAGGAAACGACCGCTTCGCAGTTTCGGAGTCCTCAGTGCCTGGTAGGGTAAGATTTACTCCATCGCTCCATTTGGTCCATTAACTTATAAGTAATGACTGGGGTTTTAATCATGATATTCGGAACGGTAGCAGCTCTCTTATACATTTTTAGAAAGGACTCGGATTTGCGCCAATCAAGCTCCAAAGTCAATACTGATTATATTGAAGAAAATGAAAATAGATATGAGGGGCCAACCCTTTACAAGCAAAGAGGAGTAAAGTCTTTCTCTATGAAAGGTATGTATTTCCGGGGTTTAGATCCTGGCGACGCTGGTGCGTTTTTTGGTGAGGCGATATCGGAAGACAATCCTCATGATCAATACGCCGTGGCAATTGTAAATTCACAAGACAAACTACTCGGTTACACGCCTAGAGGTAATAAAAGGTTAAGTGACTCATTAGTTGTATGGAGTCAGTCACGCGCTCTAGCATGGGGAGTTTTAGAATATGATGATTATGATGATAAATGGTATGGCAAGGTGTACATAGCGGTTGGTTGTGAATTCATTAGCGAATACCCTAAGCTGTTTCAGCTGATTCAAAAGCAGAATGACGCCTTAAAACAAAAAATAAAAAACAAGGAGTTCTATTTTGAATTACTTGAAAGACATAACCATATCGAAGCACTTCTAACAAAATTGAATAGGCCAGCTGGAATTAACTATACCTTTCCTAAAAACTTAATGCCATCTATATCTAAGTTTCTAGAAGATTCGAGGGATTGGACGGCTCTAGTAGAATTAGAACGCTACTCCAGTGTTTTAGATGAGTTAAATGAAAAGTACAAAGCAACAACATTGAAAAGGATTGAACTTGCCAAAGAAAATATAGCAAAAGACTAAGAGTCTATTTGACTACCCCTCATTGAATTTCTATTTTGAAAATTTCGATGATGTATATAACCTTCTTAAGGCTCAGTATAAACCACTACGGCTTTTTCATTGAAAATCTTTTTTCTTAGATCTAGTTCCTTCTTTGCATCGTCCAAAGTTCTATAACTTTTTGCTGGTTCTGGACCGATCCCCCTTTCATCGTGCCATTTCCAAAAAGAACGATATTGGATACTATAGCCCCCCCACTTTTTAACTATTCTGTATTTCATATTCTAGTGCGGTTTTAAGGTTATTTCTTACATCGGCACTACATTATATCTGAGCCTATGTGGTTATTATTTATCTGGAAACTCAGCCAAAGTATTACCCTCACTATCAAAGTATTTAATCGCCCAACGCGGGTGGCAGTTGTCAGAGTGTTTATTACCGTTGAATCTTACATTTAGATTTCCGCTATCATTTGCACCAGTAATTACCCCGGTTTTAGTTTTGCCAGCGTAATTGACTTCTACTTTCATACCTCGCTTTACAAAAGGCAATCCTCTTCGTTCTCTTATGTAATCTAATCTTGACATTTATCTATTGAATTAAGTATTTTAATTGGGTCAATTCTGTTCTCATCCGTTTTGTGTGGGTAGTCTTTAAACTTTTCGTCCATTGCTTTTAGCTGTTCCTCTGTTTTCGGGAAAACAAAGCCCAGCTCGTCGAAACACTTTTGCACGCGCTCTTGGCTCCATTCCTTAGGTGATGGCTTACTCATGGCTTAAGTCAATAGTTATTTCTTCTTTTTCAACAATGGCATCAAACAAGTCTCCTGACAAGACTTTGAAAACCCCTGCTTCAATACCTTTCACAATTATCCTTGAGAGCATAACGGGGCCATAACATTCACCGTCGGCATAAGCACAATGATTAAATTCTAAATCGCCAGTACCTTTTTTGATGGTTAGTGGACCGTGTTTTTTTATCAGACGTACTAGGTCCCGTCTTATTAGAAATTCTTTACTCATGGCTTTCGGGTTTATATTCACGAAAGGCCTTAGCTGCCTCATGAGCGTATTTTGCTAATTCCGGTAAAGGATTAAGGTGCCTTCCTGAATTCTGACTCACTCTATCTATTACAATGAGGTAAATTCGCTCTGCTAGATCCTTATCCTTTGTATTTTCTATTTCTCTAATAGTTGGGTAATCCTCTTTTCGAGGTCGGTTAAATCCTGGCATAGCTTAAAGTTTAGGTAATTTTATAACCATAAAATCTTTATAATCCTTTGATTCTGAATCAATCTGATGCAGAGTCACAAATACCATAGGTATGATTAAAAACTTAGGGGCTAGTTCTAAGATATTTTCGGGTGTGCATTCTTCAACAAGAATCAAGGAATGAAATAATAGCCAATCCCAATCTATTCCACATTCTAGATCATCCATCAATTCCCTATAATTGGTTTTTAGGATAGTCTTATGGGTTGCAGCGATAGCATTTGCAATGGTAGTTTTGCCAGTATTAGGCGGACCAGAAATAATAATATTTTTCATAATTGTTGTTCTTATAGTTGTTTTAGGTTAATAGCGTGGTAAAGGTTTTGGATTAAGTGCACATACTTAATCTTAGAGCCATCGCAAACTCTCTGCTCACCGACGTAAACCGCGGCAATCGACTCTCCTTTAAACCAAATGCTAATACCGTCTAATGTGTATGTAACTATGGGTGTCGGCTTGAGAAAGCCTTTATTAAAATCCTGTTTAATCAGCCATTCCTTAGTTAATGGAATCGGTTGGGCCCAGTTTTCAAATCCGTGAAATTGGAAAGATAACTTTGTAACTACCTGCTCTCGACCGCTGAAATAAACCAATGCACCGATTCTTAAATCTTCTGCTTTCATTTTGAACTTTCTTTAACCCAATTCCCCTTTTGATCCGCAACTACCCCAGGACATTTAAAAGGTCTGGTCCACTGGCTTCGCTTCATACCTTTTCTTTTTAATAAAAACTCGATTCCAGGTCGCGTAGGCTTAAAGGTTTTTAAATCCATAAAATACATTTCTGACCACCTCCATTTTAACACCATATATTTAGCTGATTCAAGCTTTTTACTTGCGCTAAATAAGCATCCTTCAAACTCGAACTCCTTGCCAATTGCTTCCTCTGCAAACTTTGGCTTATGCTTCTTCAAATTCATTCTTCTATTGCTTCTAGTTCATACTGAATAAAAGCCTTAATATGCTTCTGAATGGTAGGCCAATGTTTATTCTCAACTAAATAGTCAAAACTGTGAAACAGTTCTTCGCTTGTGATCTCAAGGTGCTGATAATTCAAGTCCTCTTCATCAATATGTTTTTCACTTACTATCATTCTTCCTTCCTCCCCGAAGAATTCAAACCAGCACTCATAGATCCTCCCTTCACCAGCGACGCTAACACTTTC
>CATMQD010000229.1 GCA_950073045.1 uncultured Flavobacteriales bacterium
ATCGAAAAGCTATGCTATCTCAAAACAATTTCAGGACAAAGCCCTCTTAAGAGCGAAAGTGGTGAATAAGGAGTATTGTGAACCCATGGCACAACCTCTTAAAGAGAAATGAAAAAGATTAGATGAGGGTTCTACTAGATACAAATGTTATTCTTTGCGGGGCATTTGATGATCGGTCTGCTGCATTTAAACTGGTGTCCAATAAGCGCAGAATTCAATTTTACTATTCAGAGCTATCTTACAATGAGGTAACTTCTAAGATCCAAGATTTCGCTAAAGGTCGCAAAAGTGTTGAATTAACTTTACGTGCCATTTTAGGTCGATTCTTTTCTAACTATGGCATTGTAAGTCTCGCACCCAGCCCAGCTTCAGGATTTCAAAGTACGGATGGTGACGATCAAGCAATTATCGATACGGCAGTTTATCATGAAATTGACACAGTTTGTACCTATAACTTAGCTCATTTTAAGGTTGATAAAATAAGGGTAGAAACACCTGGTTCTTTGAAAAAGGCAATTGCTACTAATGATGATGATCATAAGCAAATCGCGTCCGATTTCATGACGGTTTACAGTCTTTACCCTACTAGCATTGTTTTGTCTTTTAGCCCAAGTGCGCCTGATTCGATAGGTAGTGTTTTTCAAACTAGAGATGGCAGAGATTTTTTCTTTGACCAGTCATTAACCTTAAAATGTACCAAGGCTTCTTCTAAATTGAATGTTTATCGAAAGTTGACTCTAGAAGACGGAGAGGTTAATCTTTGGATACTTAAAACCAAGGACAAGGCAATATCGGTGAATCAACTAACCCGAACTGTTGGTGAAGGAAGAAACCGTTTTCTCACAAGCTATAACATGATTCCTATAGCACTGGCTTATACACAAGGCAATGATTTAAAGCATTGCTTTTTCACCGGTGATTCAAGGCATGACTTTTATGGTAGAATTCATCATGTCCTTTCGTGGCCTGGAAAATTAAATAGATCATCAGTTGAAAAGGTACTTCAGGCAGGAACTGCGGACCCAATTGTTGGAAGCACGTATTTACCCACCTTATTTAACATGGCACTTAGTCGCAGGCTATCAAAGAAGCCTTAGGTAAAATCTATGCATATTCTATGCACAAAAAAAGTCAGTAAGCAAATCAAATGATCTAACTTACTGACTTTCAAGTGGGCCCAGCAGGGCTTGAACCTGCGACCAAGTGATTATGAGTCACCTACTCTAACCAGCTGAGCTATGGGCCCGAATAAGGAGGGCAAATTTAAATATAATTGGAGAATTTCAGCCTTATGCAGCCAAGGCATTTGCAGAGAAATCAAAATGGTGCTGTTTAAAGGCTAATTACCGACCAAAATCTTTCGATAAAGGGTCGGTAATCTTCGATAAACGACAAGCAAAAGACAATTACCACTGATTAACAGTAACTTACAAATAAGATTATTTGCCGATTATCGGTTCGATTTGAAGAGGATTTGCTTCTTTTGTGCTCAAATTTCAAGAAATGCCGAAACACCTGCTCTTCGACTTTGGGGTAGTTTTAATTCCTATCGACCAAAGTTTAAGCTACGATGCCTTTGAAAAGCTTGGTGCCCGCGAGGAACTAGCCCAGCAAAATGAGCTCTTTGAGAAATTAGAGCGTGGCGATCTGAATAATGACGAGTTCTTAAAAAGTATACAGCCCTTTTTCTTTCGTAAAAACATCTTTAAAAAGGATTTAGCCGAAGCCTGGAACGCCATGTGCTATGCGCCGATTCCCGAGGAAAACATTCAGCTCCTAAAGAAGCTATGTCGCAATCATAGCTTATACCTGGTAAGCAATACCAATGCGATGCACATCCAAAAGATCAAGGATTTATGTGGACCATTTAAATACAAACAGTTCACCTCCCTCTTTGAGCATGTATATTACAGTCACGAAATGGGAAGCCGTAAACCCGAAGCAGCCTTTTTCAAAAAAGTACTCAAAGAGCAAAAGCTCGATCCTGCCGATTGCCTCTTTATCGATGATCGAGAAGAAAATGTAAAAGCCGCCAAAAAACTAGGTATTCAAACCAAGCTTTTTAATCCTGAGAAGGTTGAATTGAAGGAACTAGTATTTAGTAGCTAGTAGTTAGTACGCTCGCTAGGCTCGCTTTTAGTAGAAGACCGCTCGCTACGCTCGTTTTTAGATGTTAGACCCTAGATCGGTCGTTGCGCTCCCTGTTAGACTAGATTCTGCATGAGTGCTGTTCTTTACTCATAATAAAGCTGCAGCTCTGTCTATGCTCTAGGTTCTAAGCTCTAAGTTCTTAAAAAAAAAGAGAACCCGATCGAACCTAAGTCCGACCGGGTATCTCAAGGGAGGGAAAATTAAATCTTAGTTCACGTTAAGCACAGTGAAACTGGTGAAGATCACATTACCAGGGAATGCATCATTACCAAAGATCTCTGGTCCATCGAACTGACTATTACCGTCAAATTCATACACTCCAATCTGTCCATTATCCAAATGCAACATGGGGAATAATAATTGGCCAGGAGAATAGGTCATACTAGCATCTAGCTCGATGGTAACATTGGTATTTACACCTTTACTCACCATAGTTTTACCAATAATATCTGGCAACACAATTCCGCCCATACCATTATCATTATGCACAACTAACCAACCATCTGCGGCAGCGGTAACCTGAGGAATGGTAATGGTATTATTGGTGATGTCCATGTCTGGCGACATAATCATTGCCGAATTAATGTCAATGGGGCTCATTACTGGCGCACCATCGGCAATAAATGGAGGATCAAGGTCATTGTTACCATCAAACTCATACTGCATTTCAGTACCCGTGTCTTCGTGTAACATTACCCATACTTGATCGCCATCAGTAATACTAGCACTAGCATCGATTTGCACCATGATAGATTGGCTAGCACCGGCTTCTACGAACTTAGGTTCGGAGATAATATCCGGTACCACAGGTCCATTATTTCCATTATCGGCATGTACCACAATCCAACCATCATTAGGAATGTCAATCATGTCCACTTCGATCATGTTTTGCGAAATCACCTGAGTGCTAACACTTAAGCTTGCTACCTCGGGCTCCATCGGAGTGTCCATTTCCTCGTCATCATCACTACATGCAGTGAATGCTGGAATAATTGCTAGAGCAAGCATGAATTTTAATAGCTTTGGACTCTTTGAGTAGAACTTCATTTTGTTGTTTTTTTAGGTTCGCTTTTATGTACGAGCCTTTCCAACCCTTTGGATTTCTAAAACCTGAATTTTTTTGAGCAAAAGACCACCTATAGAGATTAAAATTACCGAGCTATTGCAGGCTGGGAACCGCGAGGCGGTATCTTTAATCTATGATAATTACGGGGCGGTTTTATTTGGATTATGCCAAAGAATGCTCGGCTCAAAAGAAGATGCGGAGGAAGTTTTTCAGGAAGCCATGATTAAAATATGGCGCTATGCAAAGTCTTACGATCCAGATAAAGCACGCCTTTATACATGGATGATGAACGTAACGAGAAACACCTGTATCGATCAAATTCGAAAAAATGATCGTCGTCCGCAAATCCAAGATATCGATACCCACGTATATAATGTTGATTCGGCTGCACAAAGTCAAACTCCGGTGGACCACATTGGTCTAAGAAAGGAAATTGATAAACTGCGACCGGAGGAAAGAAAAGTATTAGAGCTAGCCTATTTCAAGGGATTTACCCAAGGAGAGATAGCCAAAGACTTAAATATACCTTTAGGCACGGTTAAAACCCGGGCTCGAAAGGCGATAAATGAATTAAAGAGATTTTTAGCCAAAGACATTGGATCCTAAAAAGTACATAGAAAGCGGCATAATTAACGATTATGTGATGGGCTTTGTTTCGGAGCAAGAGAAGCAAGAGGTGCAGTGCCTCAGCAAAATCTACCCCGAGATTAACGAAGCGCTACGCCAAGCTGAAGACCTTATGGGTACTTGGGCCGCAGAAAGTGCTGTGGAACCACCCGAAGGGCTCAAAGATCGGATTATGGCCAATTTAGGAGAGCAGGAACCAGCTCCGGTTTCAATGCCCGCTCCTCAGGCTGCCCCAGAAGATAAAGAGGTAATTCCACTTAATCGTGAGAACACCAATTCAAAACCTCCTTTTGGCTGGATTGCTGCCGCTGCGGCTATTGTTCTATCCTTCTTTATGGCCTATCAATGGCAGGATAGCCTCAACTTCATGAATGCCATGGAGCAGGAAATTGCTAGTCAAGACCAAGAGTTAGAGCAATTACAAGAGCAATTACAGTCTGTAGAGTCTAGTAAAGAACAATACGAAGGCCTATGGGCTGCTGTTTCGGAACCTGGTGTGCAACGCATTCAATTAAATAGCACTCAAGAAGGCGGCTCGGCTCTTGCTACCGTTTACTGGAACCCAGATTCGGAAAAAACATTCCTACTCCGCGATCAACTCCCAGCAGAAGGCGCCGATTCGCAATATCAACTCTGGGCCATTGTGGCTGGCAAACCCGTAAGCATCGGCTTATTGGAGCAAGGCTCTGAAGAGCTGCAATTGCAAAACATGGCGGCTGTTACCAATGCTTCCGCCTTCGCTATTACCCTAGAACCACTTGGAGGTAGTGAGAGCCCCACCTTAGAACAAATGGTGGTTATTGGGGAGGTATAGGTTAGATGCTAGACTCTAGACGTGAGACGTGAGACGTGAGATCTGAGACATGGTAAAAACCAAGGTTTCTCTCAATCATGGTGATCCATATCCAATTATCTGTATTCTGTTTTATAAGCCCAGAAGCGAGAAGAAGCAAGGTTTCGTAGAGGAATCTAGTCTAACACTGAACGAAGTGAAGGTTCTAGCGTCTAAGATCTAAAAGCGAACACCGTGAGCAATCTTAAAAAACCAAGCGCAATAAACTGATTTAGTCCTGAACAAGAACTACTTTACTAAGCAGCATCTACTCACTTGTTGCCCGCAAGTCATAGAAAAGTACAGGTGCTTTTACCAAAAAGTCCCTGAGGTTTTTAGTAAAACCTCAGGGACTTTTTATTTTTTCTCAGGTACTTTTCTGTTAGGGCCGTCATTGGTCGGCAATAAGACCCCAATAAGACATAGGCTAGAAAGGCCTTAGGTCTAATAATAATGCAAATCTCAGGCCAATAGTATGCCATTAGCCATTATTCCAGCAGAATCTAGTCTAATAGTGAACGAAGTGAAAGGTTCTAGCATCTAATATCTAAAAGCGAAGACCGTGAGCAATCTATCATATAACAAATCAATTAAACTTCTATATATCAGCAATTTGTGAAATATCAACTTCTGAGCTATTCATGTTTTCTTTGATACTTTTTTCATGATAATCCCGGCAGAGCCGGGACCACCAAACTCCGTAGTGACGATTTTCTTACTGAGGCTATTATCGAGTTCCGGATAAAATGATTGCACCGGAAACTTCGTGATGTGGGGACGGCCTTAGGGTGCTGCGCTTTTAAAATGAAAGTAGACGACTATTTGAGT
>CATMQD010000230.1 GCA_950073045.1 uncultured Flavobacteriales bacterium
TTGTAGCACCTAAGCTTACCGCTTCAAAACTGAAGTTCAACATCTTGTTGAAATCACTATTATCGATTTCTACCCACTTGCTTCCAGTTGCATCGTGCTTGTATACATAGGTAGATCCACTGGTAAAATCACCAGCATTATCAGCAACAAACTTGGTAAAGAATCCAGGGGTATTATCTGCACCTAAGTAAACAGTTTTATTATCAGGCATTACACAGCCTCCTTCAAATGGCTGACGGCCCCAATTGTATTGTTTGCGGATGGCTACTGCCTCGCGAGGATCTATCTCAACCATATAATTATAGTTCTCATACTTTGCGATAGTTTGACCATCGAAACCTGGGAATCCGTTTGGAGCAGAATAATTTGCAGTACCGGTACCAATAGTAAATGCACCAGTATCACGATCAGCTAAATCGGCATTAGAACCTCTCCACCATTCTTCGGCAGTCCAGATTCGTCCATTGCTAGCAGAAATACCACCGCAGTTCATACCAGTTTCACCAACTGTATTCGCAAAATCTACAGCAAAGTACTCACCACTACGACCATCGCTTAAAGTTTGGCTTACTACAATTAAAGAATCGGTAGCTGGATCGCGGCGAACTTTAAAAACGGTCATTCCACCGCCATCACCAATCTTATCGTTCTGTACCACCATTTCGTGGTTTACAGAAACCCAACCTAAATCACCGCTATTACTAGTATCAGGAGTAAAGCCGATGAAATCATGCCACTGCTTAGCTAATGCGGTATCTGCAGCATTACCATAAGTTGCTGTAGTTTGAACGAAATCATGACCACCAATAAATAAATACTGAGTGATAAGTGGTGACTGTGGAACCTGAATAGTAGTAGGCTCCCAATCGGTAACATCTATCTCTGGCGAGAAAGTTTGAGACTGCGCACTATACCCACTAGTAAGGGCTAGAGCAAGAAGTAATAATTTTTTCATGTTGTTTTTTTGAATGGATTGTGCCACAAAATTGCCCCTATCTTGTTAGCTAAAAAGCATTCAAAATTTAAGCTTAGGTAACTAAAAGAATAGCCTCTTAACCTTATAACTACAATTGCTTAACAGCGTCAATTTTTGACTGATAATTTTTAGATATTTTGAAAGCCTAAATTTTTGTTAACCAAGACCAAACACTAAACTCTAATGTTAAGCTGATGTTAGAACTTTGAAGTAGACCGAAAAATGTCAGATTCACCCTTGTCATTTCTTGCTCACCAGCAAGCAGAAAGCTGGCTTGCAAGTGTTTTTGGCAAAAGAATTAACAAGCTTTTAACGCCCATAATTGCGGCTATATAGCATTTTCGCGTCCACCTCTTAAAAGAGCTAGCTCAGCAGAATAAAAAAGGATTCTAAAAATGGAAACAAGTCAAAGTGCCACCGACATTCGAGCCTTAAATGAGAAGATCGAAAAGGAAAGTGCCTTTATTGACCTATTAATGATGGAAGTGAACAAGTCCATTATCGGTCAAAAACAAATGTTGGAGAGACTACTCATTGCTCTTTTAGGCAATGGTCATATTTTACTTGAAGGAGTTCCGGGACTCGCCAAAACTCTAGCCATCAAGTCCTTAGCACAAGCCATCGACGCCGACTATAGTCGAGTGCAATTTACTCCCGACCTTTTACCCTCTGATGTAATTGGCACCCAGATTTACAATATTCAGAAAAACGAATTCGCCATAAAGCAAGGTCCGGTTTTCGCCAACTTCGTGCTTGCCGATGAAATTAACCGTGCCCCAGCCAAAGTGCAGAGTGCCCTTTTAGAAGCAATGCAGGAAAGGCAAATTACCATTGGCGATGAAACCCACACCCTACCCGAACCATTTTTAGTTTTAGCTACTCAAAACCCAGTAGAACAAGAAGGAACCTACCCTTTACCAGAGGCACAGAGCGATCGCTTCATGCTAAAAACGGTAATCACCTATCCCAAAAAAGAAGAGGAGCAATTAATAATGCGCCAAAACCTAAGTGGTGGTGCCCAGAAAATACAACCGGTAGTAAAATTAGAAACCATAGTAAAGGCTCGAGAAATTATTCGCGAGGTTTATATGGATGAAAAAATCGAGCGCTATATTCTTGATATCATTTTCGCTACCCGTAATCCCGAAGAGTATCGATTACCTTCTTTAAAACCACTAATCGAATTTGGGGCCTCTCCACGGGGTAGCATCGCACTAGCCACTGCGGCTAAAGTGCATGCCTTTATAAAGCATCGGGGCTATGTAATCCCCGAGGATGTGCGCGCCGTAGTGCAAGACGTATTACGTCACCGCATTGGCATTACCTACGAAGCGGAAGCAGAAAACATCAGCAGCGAAGATTTAATTAGTCAAATCGTAGATCAGATCGAAGTACCTTAATAGTTCAGCGATCGCATGGAAACTCAAAAACTCCTGAAAAAAGTACGGCGCATTGAGATTAAAACTCGGCGCTTAAGCAACCACCTCTTCTCGGGGGAGTATCATAGCTCCTTTAAAGGCAGAGGGATGGCCTTCAGTGAGGTGCGGCGCTATGAGTTTGGCGATGATATTCGCGCCATCGACTGGAACGTTACGGCCCGTTTGCACGAACCCCATATCAAGGTATTTGAAGAAGAACGGGAACTTACCCTCATGCTATTGGTGGATCTTAGCGGTTCAGAAAACTTTGGGTCTAGGAATCAGCTGAAACGTGAGATGATTACCGAAATCTGCGCCACCCTAGCCTTTTCGGCCATTCAAAACAATGATAAGGTAGGCGTAATTTTCTTTAGCGATAAAGTGGAGAAATTCATCCCTCCCGCCAAGGGCAAAACCCATATTCTGCGCATTATTCGTGAGCTTATTGAGTTTAAACCCGAAAGCTATAAAACCAATATTGCCGAAGCACTTCGCTTCTTTAGCGCCTTCCAAAAACGACGGGCGATAGCTTTTGTATTAAGCGATTTTATGGACTCCCGCTATAAAGATGCGCTCAAAATCGCCAGTCGAAAACACGATCTTACCGGAATTCGAATTTATGATCCTCGTGAAGAGGAACTCCCCAATTTAGGCCTCTTGCCCATGCAAGATCCCGAAAGCGGAAAAGTACATTGGATAAACACCTCTTCTTCGAACTTAAGGTCGCAAATGAAACGTCGTTTTCAAGACTATAAGAAATACTATAAAGAGAGTTTTTTAAGAAGTGGAGCGGGAGAGCTATCCATTCGAGTAGATCAATCTTATCCCGCCGAATTGCTAGGATATTTTAAAAAACGTAGCCGATGAAAAACCTTTGGCTCTTTATCCTTATAACGGCCGGCATCAGCCTAAGCGCCCAAAGCAGCTTTGAAGCAGTGGTGGATACCCAACAAATAAAAATTGGGGAACCCATAATCTTAAAATTAAAAGCCAAGCTTCCCTCCGAAGCCACCTATCAATGGCCCATTGTTGAGGAACTCCAAGGCTTTGAAATCTTATCACTAGGAAAAATCGACAGCCTTTTCCAAGAAGATCAAGTAATTCTTTCGCAAGAACTTAGGCTTACCTCTTTTGATAGTGGAGATGTTTTTATGGCTCCGCTGCATTTAAAAGTTAATGGAGACTCTTTGCATACAGACTCCATACCTATTTTGGTTTACTATCCCAATGTAAAGGAAGGTCAGGAACTATTTGACATTAAGGCTCCACGTGAAATACCTTTCAACTATTGGATTTTGGTTTATTGGGCCATTGGCGGTATCATCGTCCTTGCCCTAATCTATTACCTCGCGAAACACCTCCGCAAAAAACCAGTTGTAAAAAGCGAAAAGAACATCGAGCCTAAAATACCACCCGGTGAATGGGCGCTTCAAAAACTCGATGAACTGGAAGCAGCCAAGCTTTGGGAGGAAGGCAATACCAAAGGATACTATTCGGAATTGGTAGACATCCTCCGCATTTACCTAGAACGAAAGTTTGCCTTAAAGGCGATGGAATCCACCGCGGACGAATTGATTGTAAAAATGAAGCCCCTGGTTGAAGATGAAGACCTATTCCGCAGCATTAAGCAGAGCTTACAATTAAGTGCCCTTGTTAAGTATGCTCGCCATCGCAGCTTAGCGCAAGAAAACACCCAGGCCTTAGAAGCCATCCGCAATTTTATAAAGCTTAAAGAAGCCCCAAAAATTGAAGATGCAGATGTTTGATTTCGAGTTCCTAAACCCCGAATTCCTTTGGCTGCTCTGTTTATTGCCAATCTTAGGCCTATGGTATTTTTGGCGCCGAAAAAGCAGTCACCCTGAAATACGTTTTCCAGAAGCCAGTTGGTTGGCCAGTCATAAATCGAATAGAGGAGCCATTCTTTTTGCCCTGCCATGGATCTTACGCTTAGCTAGCTTAAGCTTTCTAATTATTGCCCTAGCCCGCCCTCAGAGTACTGAGGAGTCTACCCGCAGCCGTAGCACCGAAGGAATTGATATTATGATGGCGGTGGATGTTTCTACCAGTATGCTAGCTCAAGACCTAAGACCAAATCGGCTGGAAGCCACTAAGCAAGTCGCCTCTGATTTTATTAAAGGTAGACCAAGCGACCGAATTGGCTTAGTGATTTATGCCGGCGAAAGCTACACCCAAACCCCGCTTACTACTGATCACGCGATACTAATTAACTCATTAGAAGATGTGCGCAATGGCTTAATTCAAGATGGAACCGCCATTGGTTTAGGTTTAGCGACTTCAGTAAATAGACTAAAAGAAAGTAAAACTAAGAGCAAGGTCATTATCCTTCTATCAGATGGCGTAAATAACACGGGAAACATCGCCCCACTAACCGTTGCCGAATGGGCTAAGGAATTTAATATTCGGGTTTACACCATTGGTATTGGCACTAAAGGCAAAGCCCGAATGCCGGCTGGCTATAATCTTCGAGGAAGCTTAATCTACCAAAAAATGGAGGTTGATATCGATGAAGAGCTTTTGAAAGAAATTGCCGGTCAAACTGGTGGCGAATATTACCGAGCTACCGATAATAAAAAGCTCGCCGAAATTTACCAAGAGATCGATAGACTGGAAAAAGACAAACTAAAGGAGATTAAGTATTACAGTCACGATGAGGAGTTTGACTTCTTCGCCCTTTGGGCTCTGGGGCTTTTCGCTTTAGAAGTTCTTTTGCGCTACACCCTTTTAAAGAGTTTTGTGTAATGTATCAATTAGAGGAACCAGCATATTTCTACCTGCTCCTGCTAATACCGGCCTTGGTATTGGTGTACAGCCTCTATCTGGCTTGGCGCCGAAAAACTCAAAAATATTTTGGCGATAAGGCCTTGCTTGAGCAACTCACGCCAGAACGTAGTACCAATAAACCCACCCTTAAATTTGTTCTCTACCTCACGGTAATTGCCCTTATATCTTTAGCCTTGGTTAATCCCAAGATTGGCAGCAGAATGGAGAAAGTGCAAAGAGAGGGCTTGGACCTAGTTTTTGCTGTAGACGTAAGTAAAAGTATGTTGAGCGAGGATCTAAAGCCCAATCGACTGCAAAGAGCCAAGC
>CATMQD010000231.1 GCA_950073045.1 uncultured Flavobacteriales bacterium
GATGAAACTGAAAGATGAATCCAAGGTGTTCATTGCGAAACTGGTTTAAACTTCGCTTACCAAACTTGGTAATATCCTTTCCATCAAATAATATTTGACCTTGATCGGCAGATTCTAGTGTTCCCAATATCTGAAGTAGGGTAGTTTTACCCGCCCCACTGGCTCCCATAATCGAAACTACTTCGGCCTTTTGAACTTCGAGATCGAGTCCTTTTAATACGGCCAGATCACCGTATGCCTTATGTATATTCTGAGCCTTTATCATAATCTTAATTCCTTTCTCCTCTCAATTGCCTGCGCGTACGGTCGTAATCCAAGAAATAAGTGAGCCTAATTGAAAGGTTATTTTGTACCGGTAAATTGAAGGCGGTATTCAGGTTTTGGAAGTAATTATCCTGAATCATATTCGCGCCATCCGAAAGCTGTACTCGGTATAAAATTACCATTTCACTAGCCGGAGCGAACCACCAAGAGAAGCGTAAATCTAAATTAAGAGCATTGAGAACGGCATCGTAATTTTCGTTTTGATCACGCGCTATTAAATCTCCCGAATTGTTTAAATCAAAATACTCTTTGTAATTCACTCTACTCCAGTAGTGACGAAGACGTAAGCCGAGGGAAGCCTTTGGGTTAAAGGCATAGCGCCCATCGATAAGTGCTACAATATCCTTCCGATCACGACGACCGAAAATTGGATCTGAGTCTGGTTTTGCTGCAAAACCATGATCATTATAGGTTAAATCGAAGGTTAGCTGTGGAATAATGAAGAAATGATCACCCAATCGAACTCGCGGTTCGATATTAATATTGTAGTAGTTGCGATTCCACTCTGGAAAACGATCGTAACCTAAATCGATATCCAAGGCAAATGGTTTACGGTAATCGGTAGATAGGAAATAGATTACTGCAAAATTCATCGGTTTATTAAAGCGCATACCTGGTACACGCGGTTCGAAGTAATCGTAAGTTTCCCCTGGTTTTAAACGCAGTCGAATTCCAGTTCCCGTAAAATCACGAAGAAGGAAAAAAGTGTTTAGACCTAAATAAAACTCCTCAAAACTTTGATTATCATACAACATCGAATAAACCGAAAACAGACTGTAAGAAGTTCGGTTAAAGTATCCAGAAGGTTTAAAGGTTAGAAACTCTAGTTCGCTGTAATTCCGGATTAGATTATTTCGCGGAAGAAAGCCCAAATCTTTAGGGTCATAGTCATCGCTAATTACTTCCTGCCTAGTTGCCCAACGCCATTGTCCATCAACATCTCCGAAGCGTAAGTAATACTGTTCACCACTTTGGGTACCACCATCATTCTGTAAAAAACGATCGCTGCGTTTAAATTGAGCATCCACCCGATATTGTCCGCTTTTAGTGTAAATACTGGCCAAAATAGCGGCTACATTAGCATCGGTATACTCACCATTCCTAATTACATTAGTGTTAATTAAACTTACACTTGAATTTCGATTAAAACGCTGATCTAATACTAAGATATTGTAATTAGTGAGCGGTTCTAATAATTGCTGACTAACACTTCCGGCAGAGTCAATTGTGCTGTAATTATTATCGGTAATCGCGTTTAAAAAGCCAATACCTAAATTGCCATTTGTTCTACCCGAAATTTTGGTGGCATTGAGTAATTTGGTGAAATCGGTACGAATCGTAATGTCGGAACGATCCGTACTATCATTAGACTCATTATTTAATTTTTGACCCGTAATATTTTCCGGAGCCCCACCAATTCTTCGGGAGTAGAATAAATCTCCAAGGTTAAATAGCTCAGTTCCTTCATTAAAAAATTGACGGTTTTCTTGAAATTGAATTTCGAAAGGACTAAGGTTTAATACCTGCTGATCAAAGGCAACTTGGCCAAAATCTGGAATCAAGGTCGCATCAAGCGTAAAGCTTTCATTGATGCCATATTTAAGATCCATCCCCGCATTAAAGTTGTAATTGGTAACACCTTTAAAATTATCTACATAGGAGGAAGCATAAGGCATCAGCGATAAGCGAATGGGAGGGTCAATATCGCGGATATTGGTTAATAAACCTGCTTGATATTCCCAGCTGTAGCCTGAACCACGATCGATATAATTCCAAGAATATTCTTCTCGGGAACGACGAATACTACGAATCATATTAAATCCCCAATCCTTTTGTAATTCGCTAGGAAAACGGAGGGAGATATAGGGAATCTTCATTTCACATACCCAGCCTTCATCGGTAATTCGCACTTCGGAGTACCAAATGGAGTTTATCGAGTAATCTTCGCCATTGGCGGTGGTGCGACTATCGGCTTGGGTGCCGGCGGCCGAAACGAAAAAGGTAAAATCATTTTGACCATCATTAAAAGGATTAATGGCCACCGCTAACCAATCGTGATTTTGATTCATGTCATCTCGCACCGTTACCTGTTGTAGGATAGAGTCGGGATGCGGATCCTTCATTATTAAGCCGAAGCAAATAGCTTCGTTAGTGTAATAAATCTTTACGGTGGTTTCAAACTCTTCTGGAATTGCCTCTCCATCTCCTGGGGAAAGCATCACAAAATCAGTGGCTTCTGGGGCGTGTTGCCAAATAGAATCGGTAAGGTAGCCATCCACCACGATATCGGCATTCGACTTTAGGGGAGTCAATGACTTTTTTTGTGCAGATAATCCTAAAGAGCTTAGGATACAGCATAAAAATAGAAGGCGTTGGACCATTATTCAGCTAGGAAGATTAGTAAATGCGCGCAAAGGTAGATAAAAGGCTTGCAAAATTTTCCTGCCTTGAAATTGGGTGGTATTTTTGGCGCATCAGCAAAAAACAAATTCATGAATTTACACGAGTATCAAGGAAAAGATATTTTGGCCTCTTATGGAGTGCGAGTACAACGCGGTATTGTTGCATCAACTCCAGATGAAGCTGTAGCTGCCGCCGAGAAATTAAACGAAGAAACCGGAACCTCTTGGTGGGTAATTAAAGCTCAGATCCACGCTGGTGGCCGTGGTAAAGGTGGCGGAGTTAAGCTTGCCAAATCATTGGATGATGTACGTCAGATTTCTGATGAGATCCTTGGTATGATGCTGGTAACCCCACAAACTTCTGCGGAAGGTAAATTGGTTAACCAAGTTCTTATTGCTGAAGACGTTTACTATCCTGGTGAAAGTGAAACTTCAGAAATCTATATGTCGGTTTTATTAAACCGTAACACTGGTCGTAACATGATTATGTATTCTACGGAAGGTGGAATGGATATTGAAGAAGTGGCCGACAAAACTCCAGAGCGCATTTTTACTGAGGAAATCGATCCTAAAGTAGGTTTACAAGGTTTCCAAGCCCGTAAAATTGCCTTTAACTTAGGTCTTAGCGGTACTGCCTTTAAAGAGATGGTGAAATTCGTTAGCAGCTTGTATAAAGCTTATGATGGTATTGATGCCAGCTTATTTGAAATTAACCCAGTACTTAAAACATCTGATGACAAAATTTTAGCGGTAGATGCTAAAGTGACTTTAGATGATAATGGTTTATTCCGTCATAAAGACTACGCCGAACTTCGCGATAAGCGTGAAGAAGATCCTATTGATGTTGAAGCCGGTGAAGCAGGCTTGAACTTCGTTAACCTTGATGGTAATGTAGGATGTATGGTTAATGGTGCCGGTTTGGCAATGGCCACCATGGATATTATTAAAATGGCCGGTGGAAACCCTGCTAACTTCCTTGATGTTGGTGGTACTGCTGATGCTGCAAGGGTAGAGAAGGCCTTCCGTATCATCTTACAAGATGATAATGTAAAAGCTATTTTGGTAAATATCTTTGGTGGTATTGTTCGTTGTGACCGTGTGGCGCAAGGTATTATAGATGCCTACAAAAACATCGAAGACATTAACATTCCAATTATAGTTCGCTTACAAGGTACCAATGCCGAAGTAGCGAAAGAAATGATTGATAATTCTGGTTTAGAAGTACATTCAGCTATTGCTTTGGCTGAGGCAGCTTCTAAAGTTCAAGAATTAGTAGGCTAAGCCTGAAACTCTTTATATTCTAAAACCCTGGCCTTTTGTGTCGGGGTTTTTTATTTTTAATACTATGGCAGAAAAGCGTAGCGATAAAAAACGGGGATTAACCTACCTGATATTTTCACTTGTGGTTTTAATCCTAATTGTAATTTTTAGACCAGTACCGATTATTGAAGAAAGTGAGGCCTTGGTTTATAAGGGTGAGATCAGTCGTATTTATGAGTCTGGCCAAAAAGATGTTTCTCTAGAAATGAAGAATGGCATGCATTTTTACATTAACCAAGGCTTAGAAAAAGGTTTGGTGCTAGACAGCTTAGTGACTAAATACGAAGGAAAGATGGTAGAGGTGAAATATCCGGATTACTGGACTTTGTTAGATGCGAAAAATGAACATAAGCACCTTTCGAAGCTAAGCTTTAATGGGGAGGTAATTTATTCAGAATTTGAGAAAGACCAAAAGGACTAACTCTTAGTCTTTTCGCCGTACCCTGCGATTGGTGTTTTTGCCAAAGCGCTCGTCGGGGATGGTTACCGTGGTAGTGGTTGGGGTGTAAATTCCAATGGTAAGAGTAGAAACAATCATATCGGTTGGTGTGGCTCGAGTATAAACGTGATAATTAATAGTATCACCCACCATTTCCTCAATCTTGCATCTTTTAACAGGTATAATGCCTAAAGCTAAAAAGTGATTCTTTTTAGTTATCTCCCGGGTTTTCTCCACACGAACTCCTTCACCAATATTATAATGATGGCTGAAGCAGGAGCTAAGCAAAAAGAGTGGAAGCAAAATCCACAGCAGAGACTTAATTTTCATAGAGGCCTATTTCCGCCAAAGTTAATGCGGTAAAGCGAAGGAATCAATATTAATATCCTCCAACATTGGAATTGGCGTCTTTTCATCTGGATTCCAAAATCCAAAGCGAGCTGATCGACCAGCAAATTCTCTTAAAGCGGCAATTGCTAAATCTAAAACTTGACCATCAACAGGGTGGTAGGACTGAATGCTAAGATCTATTAAACTAGTGTAGATTTCCAAGTCTAAATAATTGTTTACCAATAGCATGGTGTCGTGGAACAAGTCTGGCTTTTCCTCGGTATTAATTTTGAAATTGGCATAATTTGCCGCACCATTTACGGTGATTAATGAATTTTTACCAGCTTTTACCAGTTCGGAAACAGGAGCTTGTGTGTATTGCCAAAGTTTATCGATGCTAAAGAGTAGTTCGAAATAACTTTTCCCAAGTGGCGAACGACCTAATTCGGGTTGATTACTTTCTAAGCACTGGCGGTAGTCGAAAACACGACTAATACTAGAGGTCGCAAAAGCAAAGGATTCCTCTTCCATATAAAAGTCGAAAAGAATAGCACGGGCTTTGGACAGTTCGCCAGACCGACTAAGGCCAAAGTCTATATCCTTCAATTCCTGCTTAATAGTAATTGACTTCTCGAGTTTAAAAGGATCAGACTTTAAGTCCTTTTGCCACTCTAATG
>CATMQD010000232.1 GCA_950073045.1 uncultured Flavobacteriales bacterium
GAGCGACTGGAGCAGGAGTTCGAACGCTTTATTGCTTTTGCTCCGGTTTTAGATCGAGCAACCCGTAAGTACTTTGTGGCCTATCTAAGGCAACTCCTGCAAGGCGCAGAGCCTGATGATTCTTTACAAAGCGAGTACTTCCATTATTTTAAAGATGCTTTAGCGGATCTTTTTGATGATGAGGACCTGAAGAAATTAGCCAAGCAACATGATATTTTAGGGGCCCAAGTACTGGCCGACACCCTAAACTGGTTTCGGAAAACTTATGGTAAGCTAGCTCAAAAACACCCTTTTGAAGAAGAGCAACAAGAGCTCGATTCTTGGGGTGTACGTCACTTAAGGCAGTTTTGTAGATCTTGGAATTTTCTCATTAAAAAAGTGGGCACCTATTACCCTAAGGAAGAAATAGACCCCAGTTTCCACGCCGAAAAGTTTCGCGATTTAATTGGTAGTCGCAGCTATGAGGAGCTAGACGAGGAAAGAAAGCGAAAAATAGAGCAAGTCTACCGCGATTTACTGGCTCAATGGGATGCCCGCTTACAATCGAAGATTCTCAATTTCCAGATGAAGAAATTGAAGGAGGAAAAAGAAGGCTTTAAGCAAAAGCTGGAATCGAAAGTGCAAGAATTTCAAAAGCTTACTAGCCTGGTAAAGCCCTTTACAGATCACATTTCCAAGTATTGGGATATGTCGCGAGCCCTTTGGCAGGATGCCACCCTCGATTTAATAGAACGCTATGATGCCCTATTAAAAGATGAGAAGGAATTAAAGCGTTTAGCCGAACTACTTGGTCGTTTGCGAAAAGCCGAAATAGAAACCGAAGAGGCTACTTATGAAAAAACGGTGACTTATAAGGAATGGGTAAAAGATCCACATTTACGAACCGAAATAGTTGGGGTACGCAGTGGAAACGACCTTAATCATATTTTACCCTCCGAGGTAGCCCTTTTTGGAGATGAAACCGAATGGCAGTTTTTAAAACGCTTTGCCGATGAAAATTTACAGGTTAATCATTTTGAAGATCGCCAGTTAGTATCCAGCAATAAGGTGTATAGCGAAAGCTACCAAAGAGTAAAGAAAAAGGAAAAGGGGCCATTTATAGTTTGTGTGGATACCAGCGGCAGTATGGAAGGGGAGCCCGAGCGGATTGCTAAGGTGCTGTGTTTTGGAATATTAAAAATGGCGGCGGCCGATCAAAGGCGGGCCTATCTAATAAACTTTAGTTCGGGTATTCACACCATAGATCTACTAAACCTGGTAGATAGTATAGATGAAGTGGCGGCTTTCTTGCAAAAGTCATTTCACGGCGGAACCGACATTTCTCTCGCTCTAAGCGAGGCCCTAAAGCAATTAGAAACTCATCATTATCGCGATGCTGATGTTCTGGTGATTTCTGACTTTATCATGTACCGAATTAGTGACGATCTAAGCGCAGCCATGGAAAAACAGCAACATAATAATGGTACGCAGTTTCACAGTTTAATTATTACCGACCAAGCGAATGAGGAAGTGATTGAACAGTTTGATAATGTGTGGGCTTACAATCCGGATAAGAAGGGGATTTTGCAAGAAATGCACCGCAATTTAGAAGGTATTCGTCAGCGCGAGATTTAAAGGAAACGAAAAATTGAGACATAAAAAAAGCGGGAGACTCTGCAACTCCCGCTTAAATACCTTAACAGTGTTTGGAATCTGTAGATTACTAACCCTATTTCCCTATAAAATGAAGAACCCTGTTAAGTTGAGACTAACTTACAAATTTTTTTAACATTTCATAGTGAATGGCCTAAAAAATAAAAGCCGCTTACCTGAGGTAAACGGCTTTCAACGAAAACTAAAACATAAAAATGAAAAAACTTCGTGTGCTCTTCCAGTCAAAAGTACGCAAAAATTTATCCATTACAAACCTCTTTCTTAATCTGATGGCCAGTGAACGATTTCTGTAGTTTTGTGGAAACCTATAAAAAGCATCTCTTTTGGAAAGCGCTATTTTAAAGCTCGCCATCGCACAAACTAAGCTTCATTGGGAAGATCCTCGGGCCAACCGAGAGCATTTCGCGGAGCTTTTAAATTCAATAACTGTTAAACCGGATTTGGTCCTATTACCAGAAATGTTTAGCACCGGCTTTAGCATGAATCCACAAAGTTTAGCCGAAAGCCCGGAGGGGGATACTTTTCTTTGGATGCAATCTGAAGCTCAAAGTCGAGACCTTGCATTAAGTGGTTCATTGATTATTGAGGAGGACGGTCTTTATTACAACCGACTGTATTTTATCTACCCAGATGGGAGCTATAAAACCTATAATAAGCGGCATCTTTTTAGTTTGGCCGGTGAAGAGAAGGTATATGAACCAGGCCAAGAGAAGCTTATTCTCGAGTATAAAGGCTGGCGCATCAATCCTCAAATTTGTTACGACCTGCGTTTCCCGGTTTTTTGCAGAAATGCCGAAAATTTCGATTTCCAATACTTTGTCGCCAATTGGCCCGAACGTAGAGCCGAGGCTTGGTCTACCCTTTTAAAAGCGCGGGCTATCGAAAATCAATGCTACGTTGCAGGCCTAAACCGCATTGGCGATGATGGCAACGGCATTTACCATTCCGGAAATTCTGCGGTGCACGATGCCCTTGGCGCGCAGATTTCACAAACCAAAGCTCATGAAGAGTCGGTAGAAGTAATTATCCTCGATAAAGAGCAGCTCCAAAAGGTGCGTAGTAAGTTTGGCTTTTTAGCCGATCGAGATGAGTTTCAAATAGTATAGTTCCTACACTTCAATCATTACCGGACAATGGTCGCTATGCTTGGCCTCGGGTGCTATATCCGCGTCCTTTAGTTGATCCTTAAGAGCTGAGCTGGCCATCATATAATCAATCCGCCAACCCTTGTTATTATTGCGGGCATTAGCACGGTAGCTCCACCAAGAGTAACGATCTACTTCGCCTTCATGAAACTGTCGGAAACTATCGATAAACCCTTCTTGTAAAAAGGCAGTTACCCATTCCCGTTCCTCAGGCAAAAAGCCCGAAGTATCTTTATTTGATTTAGGATTGTGGATGTCAATTTCGGTATGGCAAATATTGAAATCGCCACCGATAATTAAATTGGGCTTTTCGTTAAGTAAGGATTTGCAGTAAGCCTGGAAACCGCCTAAGAATTTCATTTTTAAATCTTGACGAGCATCGCCGCTGCTGCCGCTGGGAATATAGACGCTCATGATGCTCAAGTCACCAAAATCGGCTCTAATAATTCGCCCTTCTTGATCGATATATTCAATGCCAGAGCCAATTTCGATGTGATCGGGCTTTTGTTTGCTGATAATTCCTACGCCGCTATAGCCCTTCTTTTCGGCGCTATGCCAATGGCAGTGATAGCCTAGTTCTTTAAAGGGTTCTTCATCTATTTGCTCAGCTTGGGCCTTTGTCTCCTGAATTAGTAAAACATCTGGATTAGCTTCGCGCACCCAATCAATTAAACCTTTGCGCATGGCCGCGCGAATACCATTGACATTGTAGGAATAGATCTTCATGAAACCTTATTTGTGCAAATTTGTCGTTATTCCTGCAAATTAACAGCTTTATCCGCGCTACGGTTAAAATCTTCACGGCCCTTTTTGGCCTCATGCTCTGCACGGAGCTTTCCGCACAAAATTGGCAGGAGCGATTGCTAGCACCTGGCGATTCCGTTTCCTTGGGTGCTAAACCAGTGGTTGTTGAAAGCATTTCATTTTATAATCTCGCTGGCGAAGAAATTAATCCCATCTATCAATTTAATGGTGGCAATCCCGCCTACTTACTTTTTAATCCCCCTTTGCTGGATAGCATTAAACTCCGGTATCAAAGCATCAATTTAAATTTAGTGCCACGCTTTAGCCTGCGCGATACCACTATGATTCTGCCACCCGATAAGCGTTTTCAGGATTTAGAACGAGAGGAACTTTACAGTTTAGGCACAAATAGCACCTTTACCCCTTTTCAGGCCCTCAACTCCCAAGGAAGTTTAAGCCGCAGTATCTCGGTGGGTAATAATCAAGATGCGGTATTAAACTCGGCTCTAAATCTTCAGCTTAGCGGCAACCTTGGACCAAAAACGCGCATTCGAGCTAGTATTAGCGATAATACGGTACCGGTTCAAGCGGAGGGTTATACCCAGCAAATTCGTGATTTTGATCGGGTGTATTTGGAACTCGAAAACCCCGATTTCGGATTAATTCGTGGGGGAGATTATAATATCTCTCCGGCGAGGAGTAGTTTTTTAAACTTCGAAAAGCGTATTTCTGGCGGGGGTATTCAAACGAAATTTTCATCAGCCGAAAGGCAAAGCGAAGGCCAAGTGCATTTAGAAGGGGGCTTGGCTAGGGGCCGCTTTGCGCGGAATCGTTTTCAAGGAGAAGAGGGAAATCAAGGTCCCTATAAATTGAAAGGTGCTAATGGCGAGCAGTTTATTATAATTATTTCGGGTTCGGAGCGGGTTTATATTGATGGCATTCAGCTAACCCGAGGCCAGCAATATGATTATGTGATAGATTACAATGCCGGGGAAATAAGCTTTACCGCTCTGCAGCCGATTACTCGTGATAAGCGAATTGTTGTCGAGTTTCAGTATACCGAGCAAAATTACCTGCGCTCAGTAGCCTATGGCGAAACCCAATTTAAAAACGATGCTTGGCAAAGTCGACTGCAATATTATTCGGAGCAAGATTCTCGCGATCAACCTTTAGGGGCCGAGCTTTCGGATGAAGAAAAAAGGATTTTGGCAGAGGCTGGCGATAATATCGATCAGGCATTTGCCTCTACCATTCAAGCGGCCAATTTTGATCCAAGCTTAGTGCAATATCAGCTTGTGGATAGTTTGGGCTACGATTCGGTATTAGTGTTTAGCACCGATAGCAGTGCCCAACTGTATAATGCGAGCTTTGCTTTTGTGGGTGCTGGAAAGGGCGATTATCGTTTAATAAGCAGCAATGCCAATGGTAGAGTTTTCGAATGGCTTTCGCCTGAAAATGGACAATCACGAGGTTCCTACGCACCCGTGCGCACTCTGGTGGCTCCAAACCGATTGCAAGTTTTAAACTTCAGTTCCAGGGGTAAATTCGGAACTAAAAAGAATCAAAGTTTAGAACTGGAACTGGCGGCCAGTAATAATGCCGTTAACCTATTTTCGGATCGCGATCGGAGTAATGATGATGGCGCGGCCGGGAAATTGGCCTATCAATGGAAGCCCAGTTTAAAGAAGAGCAAATTTGCTTTGGGAGCAAGCTATCAGTTTAATAACCCTGGTTTTACTACCGTTGAAAGGATTTATGCAGTGGAGTTTGCTCGCGATTGGAATTTACCGCTCAACTATCAAGGAGCCTTGCAAAATGGAGTGTTAGACCTAAGGTATCAGCGCGATTCAGTAAAAATGCGCAGCGAGACCCATTTTTTAAATAGTCCTTTAAAGCAGGGGTGGCGACAAAGTTTAGCCCTAAACTGGCAAGATTCTACTTG
>CATMQD010000233.1 GCA_950073045.1 uncultured Flavobacteriales bacterium
GTTCTACCATTTATCCCTAAACTTGATTGGGCCGTATCGCCAAAGGCAAATTCTTGAATATGACAATTAGAGCAAGAAATCTGATTGCTAACCGACAGTTTCCGATCGTAGAAGAGTACCCTTCCCAAAGTAGCCACCTCATTGCTAATCTGGTTACCATTGCTATTATCCTTTGTTATATAATCCGGAGTTTCTTGTGCTTCATAATTGGGCAAGTCTCCGGGATTGATATTGGAACCAAAGATCTCGAGAATGGCGGGGTATTGATTCTGACCTGTCGGCTGAGGCTCTTTATTACAAGCCACAATTAGTACAATACCGCTAAGGATGCCAGTGAGTATCAGTCGCTTTTGCATACTCAAATTTAAGCATTCAAAACAAAAAGATGATTATGCAAAAGCCCTGATCCAATTTTGCATTTTAATTTCCTCTAATAAGTAAGTACACCTTACTAAGGATATAGCCCATTAAGCCGTAAATGGTGGTAATGCTCGAAACTTTTAATCCACCCGCTAGCATCGCTGCAGAAACGCCACCCATCTGCTCAATAGCTTTAAAGGCCTCGAATAGACCAATAAGCTGACCGAGAACACCCAAGGCTAAGGCTAGCAATCCGGCTTCTTTAATTAGGTTTAAAACATTGCGACCTTGGATATGCAATACAATGGCAACGAAAAGGCTGATATGAGCAATGCTAATTAGGCTCATAAATAGGGGGCCACCCATGTTAAATAGTTCTAACATTTTTTTGAAATTTTGATTTCCTCAAATCAAGCATTTAGGGGCGGTTTTCACCAAAGTCAAAAGCCGTAGTTGAGCGGTTAAAAACCGTTATTCCTTGCCAGATGCGGAATTTCGCTGCATTTTTACAGGGTGAAAGTACTAAAACAGATTTCATTTTGGTTGGGCGCTATTTTAATTTTAGCCCTCATGTACCAGGGACTATTGGGTAGTTTTTGGGCGGCAGTTTTCCTGGTGATCCTTCTTTTACCGGGAGTGGTGTTTATGGTCTTTGCTTTGCATAAATGGCGAGCAGAAGAAGGCCGTATAAAATGGCTTCATTTAATCTACCTCTTACTCTTTAGTCTATTTATTGAATGGCTAGGGGTAATTGTCGCCTATTGGTTCATCTTTGAGCTGCAGTTCGAGCAATTGCCCAAGGTTTTAGTAAATCCGGTATTCCTATGGATTTTAATGCTCTTCTTTTCTTTTTTACATGATCGCTTCTTTGCTGAGAAGATAGAAGCCAAAAACGAGGAAGCAGGGCCCAAATGGTTTGATTTGGTATCTGAGCGAAAGCGGATTCGAATCGACTTAAAGAAATTGCTCTACATTGAAAGTAGCAATGAGCAGTGTGTGCTTAAATTGGAGGATGATCAATTTCCGACCAGAGAAAGAATTTCCCAACTGGAAGAGCGACTGCCGGAAGGCTTTTTACGGATCCATCGTTCTTTTATTATCAATCCCGAACAGGCATCGAGCATTCAAAGGAGCAAGGTGCTTATAGCGGAGGAAGAATTACCGGTTTCGAGATCCTATAAAACTAAGGTAGAAGCCTACCTAGAACAACAAAAAAAGCCGCTTGAGGATTAACCCCGAAGCGGCTTTGTGTTTTATAAGGAGCGTAATTTAATACTGCACGCCAGAATCGATATCGTACTTATAAATAGGGTCTAGATCATCGCCATTATCAATAAGCTTACGATCGTGCACCAAACCGGTTGAAATATCAAATACCCATCCGTGGAGCAGTAATTTTTGTCCATCGGCCCAAGCCTGCTGCACAATACTAGTTTTAGCTAGGTTTAAGGCTTGTTCCTCCACATTAAGCTCTATGAACTTATTGATACGGGCATCTTCATCTTTGATCTCTTCTATTTCGCTTTGATGCAAGCGGTAAACATCTTTAATGTTACGCAGCCATTTATTAAGTAGTCCCAGGTTATTATGCTCAAAAGCTGCTTTTACACCGCCACAACCATAGTGACCACAAACAATAATATGCTCTACTTTTAAAACCTGCACCGCATATTGGAGTACGCTTAAAAGGTTAAGGTCGGTATGCACCACCATATTGGCAATGTTACGGTGCACAAAAATGTCACCCGAATGGGTATCGGTAATTTCATTAACGGGCACTCGGCTATCGGAACAGCCAATCCATAGAAATTTAGGGTGTTGACCAGAAGCTAGTTCCTTGAACAATTCGGGGTTCTTTTCCTGTTGCTCTTCGGCCCAAGCCTTATTTTGAAGTATGAGTCTTTTGTGAACGTCCATTTGGGTTTGTGTTAAATGTTTCGATCGAAACCTTGATAGGTGAGTTGAATCTTTCGGTCTTTAGCCGAATGTACAAAATCGTCGAGCATTTCTTTGATATCCTTATCGATGAACTCTGCTCTTTTGGCGTCGATTAATACATTGGCGCCATCTGGGATTTTTTCAAAGTAAGAGGTTACCAAGGCTTTATTTAAGAAGGATACATCCTTATTTAAGCGAATCATAAAATGATCATCGTCGGTTTGGACCATGCGCACCGACTTTTGGAAATTGGTTTTAACCACGTAGAATAGTCCAACCGCCATACCAATGGAGATACCGATAAGTAAATCGGTAAATAGAATGGCGAAAATGGTAATCGCAAAAGGGATAAACTGATCCCATCCTTTTTGGTACATGCTTTTGATGAGGCTAGGCTTCACCAGTTTATAGCCTACCATAAACAGCACTGCCGCTAGGGCTGAAAGGGGAATCATATTCATGATATCCGCTAGGAAGATGATGCTAAGTACAATCCAGACCCCGTGGAAGATGGCGGATAATTTTGTTTGTCCACCTGAGCTAATATTCGCAGATGAACGCACAATTACCGCAGTTACAGGTAAACCACCTAATAGTCCACTTACTAGATTACCTGCTCCTTGGGCTTGTAACTCTCGATTGGTAGGGCTTACCCGTTTTTTAGGATCTAGCTTATCAGTTGCCTCGATGCTTAAAAGGGTTTCGATACTCGCCACTAGGGCAATGGTTATAGCAATTATATAGATCTCCGAGTTTCCAAATTGTGACCAATCGGGAAAGCTAAATTCGCCCCATAATCCGCTTAAACTATCGCTGGTAGGAATGCTTACTAGGTGCAAATCTTTGAGGGCCCACTCGGGTTTAAAACTTTGAAAGAGACTGTTAATGCCTACTCCACTTAGTACCGCTAAAAGGGCAGGGGGAATAATTTTGAAGAAGCTAAAGCGCTTGAAATATTTCTGTTCGAAGAGGATTAGTAAGAAAAGCGCAACAATGGTGATTATAATCGCTCCCGTAGATGGATTTTGAATGGCCATTATGATCTCGCTAAAGGTATTCTGATCATCGGCTTGGAAGAAAGAAGTATCCCCTTCATAATCTTTGTCATCGCCCAGGGCATGGGGAATTTGTTTGAGGATAAGGATTAAGCCGATGGCAGAAAGCATGCCTTTAATTACCGAGTTCGGAAAGTAATAGCCGATAACTCCTGCTTTAAAGGTGCCTAATAGAAATTGGATGATTCCCGCTAAAATCACGGCTACCAAAAATGCGTTGAAGCTGGGTAGGCTATTAATGGCATCCAGTACAATGGCCGTTAATCCTGCCGCGGGACCACTCACACTTAACGAAGAACCCGAGAGGGAACCTACTACAATTCCGCCTACTAAACCGGCGATTAATCCTGAGAGGGGAGAGGCCCCAGAAGCTACGGCAATACCTAAACATAGAGGTACGGCAACGAGGAATACAACTAAGGAAGCGGAAAGATCTTCCTTGAGATATTTAAAGGTCATAGTTAGTTTTGATAGGTTAAAACTATGAAATTGTTCTTTGCCCTAGTCCATAACAAGAATAAGTTTTAGTTTTGCAGCCCTTAAGCACTAGGCTTAGGAAAAGAATAAAGAAAATGGTCGCGTAGCTCAGCTGGATAGAGCATCTGCCTTCTAAGCAGACGGTCGCAGGTTCGAATCCTGCCGCGATCACCAAGCCCAACCCCGCACCACATAAGGGGTTGGTGCTTTTTCTTCCAGCACCGTCATTGATTAACAGTTAATAATATCGTTAATACAATGGCACGACGAAATCGACACATGCTGATGAACGGATGCTCAGTTTCTGATCCATCCGTGTTTCCAAAAAACTGGCAAGAAAAGGGTGCAGACATCAATTTAGACTGGCGCATTCAATACTATTACCATGATCCCGACTATGCGGAACGTTGGCCGAAAGGCAAGCTTTGCATTGTAAAGGGTATGAATGAGTATAAAACACTCACTGAACGTCGAGTGGCCACCAGGGCAATTTTAGAAGATGAGCTTGATCAGCTGAAGAATGGTTGGAACCCCATTCGCCAAATTCAGATGATGAATGAATCGATTGATTATTCATCACTTCATCCAGATCTGCCTTTCATTGATGCTTTTAATCTATCAATTGAGAAGCTGCACGCCACAGAAAGGCATAAGCATCAAGTGCGGGTTATTATAAAGCGCTTGGAGAAGGCCGCAAATAAAATGAGGCTTCGCCACACGGCCATAAAGGATCTAAAGCGCAGGGAACTGAAAATGGTACTTAATCAGTGCAATTTCCCAGACAACTATTTCAATCATGCGAAAGGCTACATCTCTTCGCTTTTTGCAGAGCTTATTGAAGAGGAATGTTGCGATATTAACCTTGCACGGGATATACGGAAGAAGAAGACAGTTAAGAAGCAAAGGGAGGTTTTGACAAAAGAGGAAATGACTGCAGTAATGAGTCACTTGAAGGCCAAGAACTACAATTTTTGGAGATATGCAGAAATCTTCATGTTCTCTGGTGCTAGGAGTTCTGAGCTGATTGGATTGCAGCGCAAGGACGTTGATTTAAAGAATCAGGAGTTCACTGTTCTAATTAAAAAGGGCAAGGACTACAAGCGAGTCAAGAAAGTCATCTTGAAGCAGGTCATTGAGCTCTGGGAAGAGGTTTGCAAAAACGCTAAGGACAATGATTTTCTGTTTTCAAAAAAACTCGAGCCAGGGGAAGTCAAAATAAAGCCTTATCAGATCACTTTGAGGTGGAAACGACATGTAAAGCAATCGAATGAAATAAAGTTATCTGACGACACTGCATTAACCGTGTCAGCTGATTTCTATGCTTTGAAGCATGCAATGCTGGATAGCTTGCCAACAGAGCTGGCAATGAAGCTAGCGTCGCATACAAATATAAGGACTACATCAATTTACCAGATTAATCAGGAGAAACGTGATAGGGAGGAGCTTAAGAAGTTGAGAGTTGTTTAATTGACCTGGAGTTTAATGACAACAATTTGCTTCATGTAATGTTAATATTAAGGTTTGATTGTTAGTAATAAAGTGTTGACTTTTAGAAAATCATTTAAGTTGACGTACATTTGCAACGTTGAAGGAGAGACACATGTTTAAAACTAGTTTTACAAAAGAACAGCTTGAG
>CATMQD010000234.1 GCA_950073045.1 uncultured Flavobacteriales bacterium
TATATCCTTGCTCTATCGCTAGTTCTGCCGCCGTATCTTCAAAACTTTGGATATAGGTAACTGCTTTCTTAACCGAGTTTTTAATCTTTTTTGAAAGACTGTATCGCTCCTTCCCCATCTTCTCCAAACACCAGTTTACAAGACTGTTAATCATGATAAGCATATCATATCCCCAACCTCCTAACTTCGCTAACCACTTAGCGCTCTGTATAGAAGCATCAAATATATCACCGTGGAAAAGCCAAGCCTTTCCGTCTGGGAGATCTAAAATTAGTTTATCAGCAAGCGTGATATTCCCTAAAGTAAAATCACTAAAGCGCCGCAAAGCTTCATCATGGTTTCCTGTTAAGTAGTATACCTTGGTTCCTTTAGAGGCCATCGACATAATCTGCTTTAAAACTTTTAAATGCGCTTTAGGGAAATAGCGTTTTCGAAATTGCCAGATGTCAATAATATCTCCATTTAAAACCAAGGTTTCGGGTTTAATGGACTTCAGGTAACGATAAAGCTCTTGGGCCCTGCAGCCATAAGTGCCTAAATGCAGATCGGAGATTACCACTAAGGGTAGTTCGCGTTTGGCCATAATTTACTGATTTACGGGGCAAAGCTTCATTGTGAATGTGAAGTCTGCTTTAATGAAAGGTTAATTCAACGATTCTTTTCACTTCCTACTGTTCATAAGCCTCACTTTGTAACTTTGAGGTATGGAATTAATAGAGCTCGAAGATCATTTTAGCGACATCGGCGGTCAGTTCTTAACTAGCGCATTCGATATTCAAAAGAAGTTACCAAAAGTTAAAGCCTACCTATTCGATTGGGATGGGGTTTTTAATGATGGTTCCAAGCAGGCAGGTGAAAGCTCCACTTTTAGTGAGGTAGATTCTGCCGGGATCAGACTGTTGCGCTATGCCCATTACTTACGTTATGATAGTATTCCACTTTTAGGGGTAATTACGGGCGCTAGCAATAATAGCGCTGTAAAGCTGATGGAGTCCCATCAAGGCGATGTCATTTATCAAAAAGCCATTCGCAAAGGAGAAGCCCTTGCCCATTTCATGGATCATTTCGATTTAAATTCGGATGAAATCTGTTATGTATATGATGATGTGCTCGATTTAGCGATTGCCCGTCAAGTAGCCCTGCGCTTTTGTGTTGGTCGTTTGGCAAACCCACTATTCCTAGGTTTAGTTGCTGGATCACATTTAGCGGATTATATCACTGCTAGCCAGGGAAATGAACATGCAGTAAGAGAGGTTACAGAACTGCTTATGGGCTTAATGGGGAACTATACCGAAGTAGTTGAGGAGTTTATTTCTGAACAAAAGAATTACCATTTGTTTAAGGAAGCGGTAGCAGAAACCGACCTGTTGAAATTTGAATTCGATAATGGAAATTTTCAGTCTCTTTAAACTGAATTCCTTTTTCTATGTTTGAACTCCAAAACAAAAAGCACACATGAAAAAAGTACTATTGTCATTCTTGGCTTTGGCCACATTCCAATTAAGTGCACAGGAGCTTCCGGCCCCTAGCCCATCTTCTACTCTAAATCAAAAAGTTGGTTTAACCGAGTTTACCGTTAAATATAGCCGTCCTGGTGTTAAAGGGCGTAAAATTTATGGCGATCTAGTTCCTTTCGGGAGCCTATGGAGAACCGGTGCTAATAAAGCTACCGCGATTAGTTTCGATACTCCAGTAAAATTCGCAGGTAAAGAAGTTCCAGCTGGAGATTACAGCATTTTCACCATTCCTAATGAGGATACCTGGACATTCATTCTTAATAAGAACACCGAATTATGGGGTACCGATGGTTATGAGGAAAGTGAAGACGTTCTTCGTCTTAGCGTAGAAGCTGAAAAAATGGAAATGATTGAAACTTTCACCATCGATTTTCAAGATATCATGAAAGGTGAAGCCAATTTAGTTATTAGCTGGGCCGGATTTGGTATCAAAGTACCTGTAAAGGTTGATGTTCAGAAAAAAGCAATGATGAACATTAAAGAAGCTTTAGCCAATAGCAAAGAAGAAGACCTCTGGCGAGTGAATCGTAATGCGGCAGCTTACTATTCTCGCAATGATATCGACCAGAAAAAAGCTTTGGCTTTTATTAATACTTCCCTAGAAATGAAGAAAGACAGCTGGTACAGCCACTTCATGAAAGGTGAGATCTTAAACAAACTTGGTCAAAAGAAAGAAGCACTAGAATCGGCAGAAATGGCTATGGAAATGGGCATGTCTGAAGCTCAAAAAGAAGGCAAAGAATTCGCTTATGGCGATATGATCAAAAAGGCTATGAAAGAGTGGTCTGGTAAATAAAGATTTTCAGCTCACCGCTTGCAATTAAAGCTGAAAGCCCTGAAGCAATCTGGAAAATCCAGTTTAGCTTCAGGGTTTAATTTTTAAAAGAAAATTCAATTGGAAACTCAACAATATCACTACAATGTAAGTGGCAGTGCCTCAGTTCCTATGGCAGTGGATGTTCATGTACCCGCAAACACTAAAGAAGAGCTGCCCATAGTAATTTATGCTCACGGCATTAATGGCTTTAAAGATTGGGGAGGAATGAACCTAATTGCTCAAGCTTTCGCTAAAGCTGGCTTTGCCTTTCTAAAGTTTAATTTCTCACATAATGGCACAACCCCTGCTCGACCAGAGGAGTTCTTTGATTTAGAGGCTTATAAAAAGGATACTTACCTCAAACGACAGTTTGATTTAGAAAGAATTCTAAATTTTCTTCATTCGCCACATCCGGAGTTTAATTGCGATTTATCCCAGATTTCCCTCATTGGTCATAGTCGTGGTGGTGCAGATGCCATTCTATTTGCGGCACAGGAAAGCCGTATTTCCAAATTAATTACTTGGGCTAGTGTGCAACATGCTCGTACGCCTTGGGATAAAATGAGTCCGGATGAAATCGAAGATTGGAAAGCAAAGGGTTTCTTCACCCGAAAGAATGGTCGAACTAATCAGGAATTGCCCATCGGCTACAGCCTTTACGAGGAATATAAACAGCATAAAGAAAAGCTAGATGTAGAAATGGCGGCTCGAAGGATTAAGCAAAACTGGTTAATCATTCATGGTGATGATGATGAAGCGGTATTTGTGAAATCCGCCTATGATTTAAAAGAATGGCAACCAGAGGCAAGGGTATTTATTGTAGAAAATACTGGGCATACTTTCGATAGAGTGCATCCCTGGGAAAAAGAGGAGTTACCGGAGGCCAGTCTTAAAATAGTAGATCGCTCGATTGAATTCCTGAAGGAAGTTCAATAAGCTTCAAATTAAGCTTTGATAAGCCTTCACGAATAATCCCATCCGTACTGGCACTGCGATTCAAGTTTTCTAAATAGGGTTCAATCTGCTCGGGATGTTCTACCGAAACGTCTGGAGGAATAAAGCCAATTCCCTTAAAACCTTGTTGATCGAGGTAAATAAAAGAACGCTCACCACTACTACGCCCCTGCCCAATCCAAAGGCAAGCGTTTTGATTTTCCTTTAGGTCATTTACTAAGCTTTCCGCAGCCTCATTATGACCAGCTATTGCGGATTGGCCCTGACTAGGAAAACCACAAAGAGCGGGATCTAAACCCCGTTCTTCTACTTCTTGAGCCAACCAGGTTCTAGCCTTCTCCAAACTGTGAAATTTTGCGATAAAAGCTTGTTGCCCTCCAATTCGGTTTATCCCTAGACACCAATCGCCTCGCTGATTGCGATAGGCAAATACTCCAAATCGTAGTTTGGGATTTTTCTGAGCCCGATTATAGGGCGGCCAATGCTTTCTAATTTCATGATCCTCCAGAAGACCTGCCACCAAAATATTACCGCAGAGACGATAATGAATATGAGCAATTTCGCGTTTAAAGGCGGCACTCTTAGCACTGCTTTTATCCGCACTAAAATGACTAGCTACTCTCGATTTTAAACGGGTAGCCTTGCCGATGTAGAGCACCTCCCCTTTTTCATTATAGAAGTAGTAAACTCCAGCAGCCATTGGTAAATCATGAAATTCTTGAGCAGGTAAATTGGCTGGGAGATTAACTTCACCCTTATTCAATTTAATCATGCTTTGCCATACACCCTGAATGTCCTGCCTTAATAAGTCATGCAAAATATGCGTAGTTACTTCGGTATCGGCCCAAGCCCGGTGAGCCTGATCGTTTTTAAGGCCAAAATGCTTTACCAAATTGGAGAGACTGTAGGATCTTAAGCCTGGAATTATTCTGCGCGAATAGCGCACTGTGCACAAACGACGGGGATTATAGTTTATTCCTTGCTCTTTAAAAGCTGCCTGTACAAAGCCCAAATCAAAATTCACATTATGCGCCACAAAAATGTGATCAGCTAATAAGTCCCGAATCTCTTCCGATTTATCGGCAAAACTTGGGGCATCCGCCACCATATTGTCATCAATTCCGGTAAGGTTTTGAATAGCAAATGGTATGGGTTTACCCGGATTTAAAAGAGTGTCAAAGCGTTTAATAACCTTTAATCCATCACTTATGTAGATGGCGATTTCGGTAATCCCATTTCCTTGGGCATGCGATCCCGTGGTCTCGATGTCAACTATTGCAAACAATGAAAGAAACTGACTGTATTATGTTTGTTTAAAAACAAAGATAAGATGCCAGAATTACCCGAGGTGGAGATTATGCGACGCTATTTTGAAAGTGCTGCACTAAATAAAAAAATAGCTGCGCTAGAATTCCATGATCCACTTTATAAAGTATTTAAATCCAGCACCGAAGAACTTAATGAGGCTTTGGTGGCTAGTCAATTCATCAAAACGGAAAGAATCGGTAAATACCTATTTGCGCAGACTAATCGTGGTAAATGGCTGCATTTGCATTTTGGCATGACTGGCGATCTTGAGCTTTTTAGAAGTGAAGAGCTCCCAAAATATACCCGTTTCGTTTTTCAATTTGAGGATGGTGATAAGCTGGCTTTTAAAGATTTACGAAAATTTGGGGTTATTCAAATTGTAGAATCTCCAGAGGCCTATCAAGCTAATAATACTTTAGGTGATGATCTCTTAACTATTGACCCACAGTATTTTGTAGATAAACTATCGAAACGAAAGGTGGCCATTAAAACCGCTCTTTTAGATCAGAAATACTATGCTGGAATTGGCAATTGGATTGCCGATGAAGTACTCTTCAATTGTGGTGTGCATCCCAAAAAGCCATGTAATGAAATAAGCTCTACCAAGCTAAAAGAGATCTTAAAAGACGCCCAAACAGTTGTTTTAGAGGCCATTAAGAAAGACACCCACTACGGTGATTTCCCTCAAAACTTTTTCGTGAATTACCGAAAGGAAAAGGCACTTCACCCCAATCACCCTAATTCTCCCGTGGAACGAATGGTAGTTGGCGGTAGAGGCACCTTTATAGTCCCTGAAAAACAAAAGCTTTAATGGAGGAACTGTTTTACACTTGCCCCTATTGCTTTA
>CATMQD010000235.1 GCA_950073045.1 uncultured Flavobacteriales bacterium
TCAACTGCATCTTCTTTTTCTTTTTTGGGTGCAGTTTCCTTTTCTGCAGCTACGTCCGTTTTTTCCACTGAAGGAGCCACTTCTGCTTTAATTGCATCTTCTTTGGTGATACGGCCATCACGACCAGTACCGCTAACCTTGCTGGCATCGATACCCTTCTCATCCATGATTTTACGGGCCGCAGGAGATGCGGAACCGCTGGCATAGGTTTCTTTGCTGGCTTCTTTCTTTTCGGGAGCTGGGGCAGGAGCAGACTCTTCTTTGCTTTCGCTTTTCTCCTCTTTAGGGGCGCTGCCACCTTCTGGGGCCTCAGCATCAGTATCGATAGTGGCAATAACCTGCCCTACTTCTACCGCTTCTCCTTCTACCGCGATAAGCTTAATTACCCCACTTTCTTCTGCCGGTAGGGCTAGGGTGGCTTTGTCGGAATCGATTTCAGCGATTTCCTGATCTTTTTCTACGTAGTCACCATCGGCAACTAGCCAACTGGCGATTTCTACTTCGGAAACCGACTCTCCGGGTGAAGGAACTTTAACTTCTACACTCATGGTATTAATTGAAATCTATGCGTTGAATATTTCTTGAATCAAGGTATTGTGCTTGCTTGCTGCTAATTTGGATGAACCGGCGGCAGTACTAGCACTTGCTGGAGTAGCCATTACTTTATTCACCTTCACCGGGAAGTTTATTTGGATATACCAAGAAGCACCCATGTTCATCGGTTCTTCCTGGGCCCAATATATTTCATCAGCATTAGGATAGCTGGCAATCAAGTCATTTATCTGGTCATCCACTAAAGGATAAAGTTGCTCCAAACGGATGAAGGCGCGGTCTTCTGGCATCTCATCATCACGAATCTTATCTAAATCGTAATACAGCTTTCCGCTCATAAAGAAGAGCTTCTTAACCTTCTTGCGATCTTCAATCTTCGGATCATCAATCAACTCCTGGAATCTACCTTCGGCTAAGTCTTCTAGTGGCGATTGCACTTTAGGGTGACGAAGCAAACTCTTGGGCGTCATCACAATTAAAGGCTTGCGGAAGTCGCGTTTCATTTGGCGACGTAAAAGGTGGTAGAAGTTGGCAGGGGTAGTAACATTTACTACTTGCATATTGTATTGCGCACATTGCTGCAACCAACGTTCTAAGCGGGCGCTACTATGCTCCGCACCTTGGCCTTCATAACCGTGGGGTAAATAAAGTACCAATCCGTTTTGCACTTTCCACTTGTCTTCGGCGGCACTTAAGAATTGGTCCACAATAATCTGGGCACCATTAAAGAAGTCACCAAACTGGGCTTCCCAAATCACTAAGGTTTCGGGCGAGCTCATGGCATAACCATAGTCGAAGCCCATTACCCCATATTCCGAAAGCAGGGAATTATACACCGCAAAACGGCCTTCTTTGTTGGGAATATTATTCAGTAAAAGATGCTCTTCTTCCGAATCTTCCACCTTAACCACCGCATGACGATGGGAGAAGGTTCCACGTTCGGAGTCTTCACCGCTAATACGCACATTATAGCCATCTACGATAAGTGAGCCATAAGCCAATAATTCGGCCATACCCCAGTCGAGACTATTGCGCTCATCTACCATTTTCCAGCGTTCTTCCATCAATTTCTTGATTTTAACGAAGAACTTCTTACCCTCGGGTAAAGTGGTAATGGTTTTGGCAATTTCCTTCAGTTTATCAATGTCGAAGGAGGTATCAATAGACTGCTTAAAGTCTTTGGGTTCCGCGGTACGGAAGCCATTCCACTCATCCTCCATAAACTGGGTGATGGTGTTTTTCTCAATTTTCTTCGATTCATCAAAGCGCATTTCCAGCACTTCTTTGAATTCTGTTTCCAGTTCCTTTAAAAAGGCTTTATCAATAACTCCTTGCTCCTCTAGCTTCTTAGCGTAGATTTCTTTGGGATTAGGATGCTTATTGATCTCTTTATAAAGTAAAGGTTGGGTAAAGCGAGGTTCATCTCCTTCATTATGGCCATATTTACGGTAGCATAATAAATCGAGGAAAATATCGCGGTTGTAACGCTGACGGTATTCCATCGCGAAAAGCGTAGCGTGGATAACCGCTTCTACATCATCGCCATTTACGTGTAATACGGGTGCTTGAACGGTTTTGGCAATATCCGTACAGTAAATGCTCGAACGCGCATCCAAGTAATTGGTGGTAAAGCCCACCTGATTATTAATTACAATGTGTACAGTTCCACCAGTATGGTAACCATCTAAGGTTTCCATTTGTAAAACTTCGTACACAATTCCCTGGGCCGCAACCGCCGCATCACCGTGGATAAGAATCGGCATTACCTTAGACTTATCCTTATTGTGATCAGTGTTAATCTTGGCACGAGCAATACCCGTAACCACCGCATCTACCGCTTCTAGGTGGGAAGGGTTAGGAGAGAGGTTCAATTTGATTTTCTCACCATTATCCAATTCGGTAGTGGTGGTATATCCGAGGTGATACTTCACATCACCATCAAATTCTTCATCGATAAACTCCTTGCCTTCAAATTCGGAAAAAATATCGCGCTGGGTTTTTCCAAATACATTGGAAAGCACATTAAGTCGACCGCGGTGGGCCATACCCATAACGAACTCCGCAACACCGAGTTTGGTAGCACGGCGAATTCCAAATTCTAGGGCGGGAATTAAACTCTCGGCCCCTTCGATGGAGAAGCGCTTCTGACCAACAAATTTTCGGTTAATGAAATTCTCAAAAGCAACTGCTTCATTCAGTTTATGAATGATGAGTTTTTTCTCATCGGCGCTGTAATTCGGATAATTGTTGTTTACCCGAATCTGACTCTGTACCCATTTTATGCGCTCTGGATCGTCGAGGTGCATGTATTCAATACCGATGCTTCGGCAATACACTTCCTCGCAGCGCTCAATGATCTGTCTTAAAGTTTTACTCTCTTCAAAACCAATTTCCTTGGCCGCTTGAAAAGGTAAATCAAGATCATTTTTGCTGAGCCCAAAGTTTTCGAGGGCTAGAGTGGGTTCGTATTTACGACGATTACGCACCGGGTTGGTGGCCGTAAAAAGATGTCCGCGTCTGCGGTATCCGTCGATTAATGATAAAACTTGAAACTCTTTACGGATCTCTTCTACAATCTCTTCATGATTAAGAGAAAAGGCTGAGCCTCCTTCCCCGTCATATTCTTCGATTGCAAAATCATAACCTTGAAAAAAAGCTCTCCAACTAGGTTCTACACTGTCGGGGCTTTTAAGGTAAAGCTCGTAAAGGTCATCTATAAAGGTACTATGTACTCCTCCAAGAAAGGAAAATCTGTCCATGATGGTCGCGTGGCGAAATTGGCTACAAAATTATAATAAATATAATGCGTTAAATCTACGGCGCTTTTAAATATTCTATGACATATAGTAAGCACTTACTCTTATTTTTGTTTTCATGAAGAAGCATTATCTCCTCTTAGTTATTTTTAGTTGCCTGAGCTTGGCGGTACATGGGCAAAGCGACCGCTTTCGCAAGAAGAAGGAAAAGCCAAAAACGGAGACCGAAAGTCCTAAAGAAGAATCTAAATCCAAAGCCCGCGAAAAATATGAGCCACCTTTAAAGGATCGTCTTATTTATGGCGGTGGAGCCGGATTAGGTTTTGGCACCAACACCAATATCTTTCTAGCACCGCAAGTAGGCTATAAAATCACCGAAGATTGGGTAGCGGGAGTTGGTTATATGTATAATTACGCCAAGTGGAACCAGATTTTCACGGTGAATGGGGCGCAGAGGGTAGATTTCGAAAATCAGATTCACGGTCCCAATATCTTTAGCAATTACACTGTTTTTGATGCTGGGTTTGTAGGGGCTCAGTTCGAAGTCTTGAACCACGACCTATATACCTACAATGTTTTTCGGGGAGATTTTGATGTTTCCAATAGCTGGACGCCTGTGCTTTTTGTGCAGGCTGGTTTAAGCACCCCCATTGGTTCTAAAGGTTCCATACTTTATGGTCTTCGTCTTAATGTGTTGCACGATGCCAATTCACCCTATGCATCATCCTGGGCACCTATTGTGCAGGTATTCTTTTAAATCTTACCGCTGTATTGAGCGCGAAAAATCACTTTTTGCGCTTCTCGCTCCAAAATAGCTTGGGCAAGTTCTTCCGGCCTTTCGGCTGATGGCTTATTAAGGTCGATACGATACATGAGTTGGGCTAAATCGATTTCGGCAAAATGATTATTGAGCCAATTACTCAGCCATAGCAAAAGGTCTTCTTCCGGAACTTCCTCGGGGCTTAGGCCTAAATCTTTAGCAATTTGATGTCGTAATTCGTCCTTAAGAAAAATCTTGGTCGGCCATAATTCTTTCAAATGCGGCCAGTATTTCATCGGTCGCGCTGACTAAGCCAAGTTGCGAATTGTCCAAGTTCCACTTTTAGGGCTTGGTTCTCACCATGGGCCGCCTCTAATGAATCTAGGGCTTCTTTTAGAAAATGGTCGCGTTTAGCCTCTGCTTTGGCCTTAGCGCCGCTTAGGGTGATTAACTCACACCAAGCTTCTACCTTGCTTTCCTCATTTATAAAGCTGGTTTCCATTAAGGTATCACAAGCCTTACTATCTAGTTCGCGACTGTAAATGCGCAAAAGCGTTTTCTTATCCTGTAAAATATCGCCACCAGCTTTCTTGCCTACTTTTTTAGGGTCGCCAAAAGCATCTAATAGGTCATCTTGAATTTGAAAGGCTAAACCAGCATTTATACCAAAGTGGTAGAGAGAATCAGCTGAAGCTTCACTAGCACCGCCACATAGGGCACCGATCTTTAAAGCGGCCCCAAGAAGTACCGCCGTTTTTTCGCGAATCATTTCCAAATACTCCGCCTCCGAAACCTCTGGGCGAGATTCGAAATTCATGTCTCTTTGTTGACCTTCACAAATTTCTAAAGCTGTTTGCGAAAAGCAGGCTAAAACAGATGGTAAGATCTGGGCATCAACCTGGGCAATGTATTGATAGGCCTTTACCAACATCGCATCTCCCGAAAGGATGGCGATATCACGATTCCACTTTTTGTGCACCGTAGCTTGACCACGACGAAGATCGGCTTCGTCCATAATGTCATCATGCACCAGCGAAAAGTTATGGAATACCTCGATGCCTAAAGCGGGCATTAAAGCATGCTCGGCTTTTCCCCCAAAGAGTTCGCAGGCCGCGAGGCTTAAAGCCGGACGTAAACGTTTACCACCCAAAGAAAGGATATAGGCCATGGGCTGATAGAGCTCCACGGGTTGAAGGTCGAAATTCTGTTCCTCCAAGCTGCTTTCTACCAGCTTTACATAGTCCTGGATTTTATCCATCTAGTCTTTTTTCAATAAATCGATGAGGTAACGGCCATAGCCGCTTTTTATTAAAGGATCGGCAATTTCTTCCAATTGCGCATCATTAATGAAGCCATTG
>CATMQD010000236.1 GCA_950073045.1 uncultured Flavobacteriales bacterium
TTTTTAGTCTAGGCCTTAAAGGCGATTCTCTTCAGCGATACCCTGCCTCTTCGTGTCCTTAGGGTGATTAACTTAAAAACCCTATTTCAGGAAGGCCGAGTACATCCAAACCGATTTTTCTTGTTCGCGGATATAATCACTCATTAGAGCATTAGTACCTTCATCATTGAGGTCGCCAGACAGCTCCAGAATTTCCCGTTCAATTTCCAGCAAGGTTTTATGGCCTTCTAGCACGGTTTCAACCGATTCGCGGGCACCACTGATATGAGCGGCTTCTTTAATCTTAGCTATTTTAAGGTAATCGGTGAAGGTGTGAAGTGGGGTATGACCAAGGGTAAGGATACGTTCCGCAATTTCATCAACCTTTTCAAAGGAATCGAGGTAGAGTTCTTCAAATTTTTGGTGAAGCTCGAAAAACTTTTCGCCTTTAATATTCCAGTGTAGGGCACGGGAGTTTACGTAAAACAGTTGGTAGTTGGCGAGTAGGGTATTTAGCTTTTCTGCTAATTCACTGGCTTTATCTGTTGCTAATCCGATTTGATTATTGCTCATGACTATTGCTTTTAAATTCTGTTCAAAAATAGCTATTAACTATTACTTTTATGAAGTTAATAAGGATTGCTGATTATGTTATCGTTTTAGGGCATAAAAAAAGCTGCCTCATAACTGGGGCAGCTTTTTTTATTGAATTTGATTTATTGCTTATACGTCCAATGTCTCGGCAGCCTCTTCGCTCATTTCACGTTCAGCTTCCTCAGCACCATGAGTTAGTCGCTTTAATGGCTTTAATACCGCGATAATTAATAGGGCAAATACTACTGTGAAAATTGTGATACCAGAGAATACGGCGTACTCACCAAAGTCAGAAGCGCTTTCTCCTACAATCCCCGCTACCTTTCCTCCTAATCCCGTAGCTGCAAAGTAGAGCCCCATCATAAGCGAGGCGTATTTTAGGGGTGCAAGTTTAGTAACAAAGGAGAGAGATACCGGAGATAGAGATAATTCACCTATAGTATGGAAGAAGTAAGCTAATACAAGCCAAATCATGCTAGAGCTATCGTTAGCGTCATATTCAGCCGCTGCTAACACCATCCAAACAAATCCAAGTCCCATGATGATGGTACCCATTGCCATTTTAAAGATTGATGAAGCTTCTTTACTTTTCAGCTTACGGCGAGCCCAGAAATTAGCAACAATTACCGCGAAAATGGTGATAAAGCCAGCATTTAAGCCTTGGAACATTGGGGTCGGAATGGTCCAGCCGAAAAGTACCCGGTCGGTTTTTTGTTCGGTGTAAATAGACATTAGACCTCCGGCTTGCTCAAAAGCACCCCAGAAAACTATTACTAGTGCAAAAGTGATAAGGATAACGATAAAGCGGTCTTTTTGAATTTGGTCGCTTAAATCTTTGTAAATCATCATTAACATTCCTACTACCAAAGAAAGGAAGGTGAATAATGCAACATATCCCCATTTATCAATTCCTGTAAGGATGAAGCCCATAGAGATGGAGATAGCAATAAGTACAAGGGTAATCCCTAAATGAAGGGGGGATTTTAAAAGATCCCTGAAGAGATCGCCGAAAGTAACTTCATTTGGATCAACAACTTTTTCTGGAGCGTTTCCAACATGAGTTAAATACTTCTGTCCACGCAGATAAACAACTAATCCTAAAAGCATACCAATACCGGCCATACCAAAACCAGCATGCCAACCATATTCAGCTACGATTAAACCAACAAAAGTGGTGGCTAATAATGAGCCGAGGTTGATACCGATATAGAAAATACTGAAACCCTTATCACGGCGTATGTCACCCTCGCGATAAAGTCCACCTACCATAGTAGAGATATTTGGTTTAAGCATGCCTACACCTAATATAATTAGGCCAAGACCTGTGAAGAATGCCCAGGTTTCTTCAATTGCTAGAGTACCGTGGCCCGCAACTAGGGTTATAGCACCGATCATTACAGTTTTTCGTTGGCCCCATAGTCTATCGGCCAAAATACCTCCAGGGATGGAAAGCAAGTAAACTAGCATTACATACCAGCCGTAAAGCATAAGGGCTTCTTCATCCGACCATCCTAAGCCCGGTCCATTTGGATCAGTGGCGGTGGCAATCATGTAAATCACCAATATGGCCCGCATCCCGTAGTAGGAAAAGCGCTCCCACATCTCGGTGAGAAATAAAACATAGAGACCAATAGGGTGTCCCCAGAGTTCACGGTGTGCAGTACTTGCCTTGTCTGTCATTTGCTGGATCTTAATTTAATTCGGTGTATAATTCTTACAAATTCTCCAAAATGAAATTGGTCATTTTGGTGTAAAGGTGTTTACGGGTATTACCGCCATAAATACCATGGTTTTTATCTGGATAAATGAAAAGTTCAAATTGCTTATCCGCATCTACCAAGGCCGTAATCATGCGCATGGTATTTTGAACGTGAACATTATCATCGGCGCTACCATGTACTAATAGGTAAGCCCCATCAAGTTTTTCTACATGGTTAATAGGACTATTATCATCATAGCCATTTGCGTTTTCTTGGGGAGTTCGCATATAGCGCTCAGTATAGATATTGTCGTAAAAACGCCAGTTGGTAACCGGAGCTACCGCGATGGCCATTTTAAATACATCGGCTCCTTTGGTAATTCCCAAACTACTCATATAGCCACCATAACTCCATCCCCAAATGCCAATGCGATTTCCATCTACATAATCTTGCTTGGCTAACCATTTTGCGGCTGCAATCTGATCTTCAGTTTCGTATTTTCCTAATTGCTGATAAGTTTGGGTGCGGAAATCGCGTCCACGTGCTCCGGTTCCACGATTATCAACACTTACCACGATATAACCCTGTGCCGCTAAGCTCTGGTACCAAAAAGAGTTAAAGGCATCGTAACGGTCCTCTACTGTTTGTGAGCCTGGACCGCCGTATACAAACATCAAAACTGGATAATCTTTAGTCGCGTCAAAATCTTGAGGTTTTATCATCCAGGCATTAAGCTTGGTTCCCTCGGCATTTGGAATTTGCAAAAACTCCTTGTCTGAAATATTAAACTTTGCAATGCGATCCTTGGTGGCGGCATTGTCGTTTATTACCCTAACTTGCTTGCCATTAGAGCGATGCAAGGTTTCATAAGTAGGAGTAGAGGCCGAAGAATAGCGGTTGATATAGAATTGGAATCCGCTACTGAAAATAGCATCGTTCCAGCCTTTTTGCTGACTAAGCTTTTCCTTGCCTTTACCATCTAGTTTAATGCGATATACCGCTCTTTGTAGTGGCGATTCTTCGGCAGCTTGATAATATAGAAAACCACTTTCCTCATCATAACCATAGAACTCAGTAACCTCCCAGTTTCCTTTAGTTACTTGTTGAATGAGCTCACCATCTTCATTAAAATGATAAAGGTGATTATAGCCATCCTTCTCACTGGTCCAAATAAAACTCTCGTCGTCTAAAAAGCGCAGGTTGTCATGTATATTAAGATAAGCTGGAGCTTTTTCCTCATACATTTTTTCCACTTCTAAACCTTTGCGTTCAACCTCTACCTCCCATAAAATCAGGTGATCCTGATGACGGTTTAAGCTGGTGATTACCAATTCGTCATCTTCCTTGGTCCATTTAATGCGTGGGAAATATTCCACGCTTTCAGGAATCTCAACTTTATAATCCTTCTGCGCTTTAACATCATAAATATGGATGCTCACCTTTGAGTTTACTTCGCCGGCTTTAGGATACTTAAATACATCTTGGGACGGGTAAAGGCCTTTGCCGAAAACGTCCATCGAAAAGGTAGGGACTTCCGATTCATCAAATTGATAATAGGCGATATAGTTGCCTTCTGGTGACCAATGAAAGCCTTTGTGGAAGCTAAATTCTTCCTCATATACCCAATCTACAGCACCGGCAATTAATTCGTCTTCCTTGCCTTCGCCAAAGCTTACCGATTTTGAAGGATCATCTAAATCCTGAATGTGCATGCGATTTTCAAAAACATAAGCCACTTTATTGGCTGTTGGCGATAAATCCGCAAGTTGTTGCTTTCCTTCCGCATCGATACGATCTAAAGTACCTGCTTTAAGGTCGTAGATATAATAAAAGGAGCGCGAGGAGTGACGGTAAATAGATTCGGTTTCGGTACCTAATAAAACCTTATCCTCGGTAGAATTAAACTGATAACTGTCAAATTGAATCTCCTTGCCTGTCTTTTCTTTGATCTCTGCTGCGCTAAGAATGGTGGCTACTTTATCGCCACTGGCATAACTGTATTTATCGATGCTGGCTTCACGACCATTTAATACGGTAAAGTGAGTGCCATCATTCATACTGCGTAACCCGCTGGTGCTGCGGGCGTAAAAAGTACCGCGCCATACATCTTGTACGGTAACATCACGCTCTTGGGCTTTGAGATTAAAAGCCGTTAGAATTCCAAAAACTATAATTAAGTTGCGATAGAACATTGCCTTATTTTTAAGCGCGCCTAAAATAGAATTTTTTAGAGAGACCTATGAACTATTCTCCCTTACAAGAGGACGACAAAAAATATTTCCGGACATTTTTAGAGGAATCCGAAATTATCACTGATTTCGAAGAACGCCAAAACTATGGCCATGATGAAACAGAAGACTTTCAATTTGAGCCGGATATCGTATTAAAACCATCATCTGCGGAAGCGGTTTCTAAAATACTCAAACACTGTAACGAATACCGAATTCCAGTTTACAGCAGTGGAGCACGTACCGGCTTAAGTGGCGGGGCATTACCCCTTTACGGTGGAGTAGTTTTATCTACCGAAAGGTTAAACCGCATTTTAGATATCGACGAAAGAAATTTACAAGGCACGGTAGAACCTGGAGTTATCAATCAAGTTTTCCATGAAGCCTGTAAGGAGAAAGGTCTTTTTTATCCGCCAGATCCTAGCAGTTGGGGCTCATGCACCTTAGGGGGGAATTTGGCGCTTAATGCCGGTGGACCAAAAGCGGTGAAGTACGGTGTTACCAATGCTTATATTCTAGATTTAGAAGTGGTATTAGCAAATGGTGAAATAATTAATACCGGAGCGAGGGTATTGAAAAACAGTACAGGTTATAATCTCACTCAACTTATAACTGGTAGTGAGGGGACCTTAGGGATTATTACCAAAGCAGTATTTCGATTAATTCCTTACCCAAAACACGATCGTTTAATGTTGATTCCATTCGCATCTGCAGAAGCAGCTTGTGAAGCAGTATCGGCCATTTTTCAGGCGGGCATAACTCCTTCGGCGATGGAGTTTATGGAAAGGGATGCCATCGATTATACCTTGAAATTTGTTGATGGCGTTTCTCTGCCAATTGGCGAGGAAGTGCAAGCTCATTTGTTAGTAGAGGTAGACGGTAATCATGTGGAAGTGTTGATGCAAGATTGCATGGCT
>CATMQD010000237.1 GCA_950073045.1 uncultured Flavobacteriales bacterium
TCATCCACCAATTCAATGTTCGCGAGCTCATCTACACTTTTAAAGGCACGCACCTGCTCACGAAAATCAATGATGTTGCGGGCCACATAATAATTAATGTAGGGATGAGATTGTAGTTCCTTAAGATTTGCCTGATTTAAATCGAGCTGTTTTAAAGGTCCTTTAATACTTATGATTGCTTTATTATTATCCAAGAAAATGGAATCCACAAGATGGTGATCCAGCAATTGATCAAAACTGTGATAACCACCTAAGCGGATTCTCCAATCAATAATTCTTTGAGCTCGATTTGCCCCAATCCCCGCTAAACGAACTAATGTCGCCGAATCGGCTGAATTAAAATCGACATTATCCAAAACAGGATCACCATGCTCCGGAAGATCTATAAACGGATACAGCTTTTCCGCTAGAGATGAATCAATTCCAAAAACCTTATATATATCCTGCTTTAACTCAAATGGTCTATAGTTTTTACGAAAGCTGATGATCCCTTTTCTTGCTCGCTCCGGTATACCCATCAAGGCCATTTCTAGCGAATCCACCTCATTCGGATTAAAAGTTTGCAGTTTTAGGAATCGCTTTTCTGCTTGCCCTGGCCATTTTGAAGGGTACTTCCTTTCTGGAATTTCGATATATGCTTCCAAGCGCAAGTAAATTGCTGAATCCATTTGGTACAATCGCAATAAATCTTCCTTCTTATAAAATCGCGCGCCTTTAGCAGTATAATTTTGCCATGATTTTATTAATGACCGATTTAAGCCTATACTGGCCAAAAAGCTCGAGTCTGCGGCATTGGGGTCGAAGGATTTGATATTCTCCCGAAACTGCATTTCCGCTCTTCGGTCCTCTTCTTCCCAAGCCTCTTTAATCGACGAAATTTCTTCTTCACCATAAAGTGGTTCTGGCGGAAAGATTTCCCAGTAATAACTACTTATCAGCTGCATTAGCAAGGCTATTAAAAACAAGAGTATAATACTTCGATTAGTACTTGGTAGCATCTTTTAGAACAAAGAAGCAAGTTCCCTCTTAAATAAAATGCAGCCTAAACGTTTAATAAACACTTATTGCCACCCTCTTTGATTTTATAGACTGCCTTTTTTTTGCGATACTTGTGGCTTCTAAAAAAACAGCAAATACATGCGTTTCGGATTAGTTCTTCTACTTAGCCTTTTTAGTATTGCAAGCTTCGCTCAAGGAAAGCTTCAAATTGAAGATTTTGAAATCACCAACCCCTCCGACGAGATTAATGACGGTCGGGCTTCAATAAAGGTTAAAGGAGGGACTCCACCCTATTATTATAAATGGAGTGATCAAGGAACCGACACCCTTTCTCGTACCGCCAATGGTTTAGTAGAAGGACTAGGCTATGAGGTAATGGTTTATGATGCTGGTGGAGACACGCTATATCAAGATTTCAAAATCCCTTCTAGTTCCGTAGCCGAAAATCTAAACGGAACCATGAAGCCCGTTGTAGATGGAATTTCTAAAGTGATTTTTTGGGATCCATTCTTTGCTATGGGCATGTATGATAATCGAGTAATTCTAGAAAATGGCGAAGTAGCCCGTCACCCTAACGGTGATATACGCACCAATAAAATCCCATTCATTGTAATCTGGCTAATCTTCGGGGCAATATTCTTTACCATCCGAATGGGCTTCGTAAACTTCTGGGGATGGCGACACTCCATTAAGCTTGTGCGTGGTAAGTATGATGAAGACGATGCTCCAGGTGAGGTTACCCACTTCCAAGCATTAGCAACTGCCGTAAGTGCAACTGTTGGTTTAGGAAACATTGCGGGGGTAGCAGTAGCAATCTCCGTTGGCGGTCCAGGGGCAACTTTCTGGTTAATTGTGGTTGGCCTATTTAGTATGGCCTCCAAGTTTACAGAATGTACGCTTGGGGTTAAATACCGAGATATTGGTGAAGATGGAGTTGTAGAAGGTGGCCCGATGCGCTATTTACGAAAAGGTCTTGCTAATAAAGGAATGGGTGGCTTGGGTAAAACCTTAGCGGTGATATTTGCAGTGCTTGCCATTGGTGCTAGCTTCGGTGGTGGTAACATGTTCCAAGCTAATCAAGCTTACCAAATTATGGCCGGCGAATTCACCTTTATGGAAGGATACGGAAGCGTATTTGGTTTGGTGATGGCCCTTTTAGTTGGCGCTGTGATTTTGGGAGGTATCCGCAGTATCGCTAAGGTTACCGAAAAAATTGTTCCCTTTATGGCGGGCTTATACGTTATCGCTGCGCTTATCATCATCTTTAAAAATATTGGCAATATTGGGGGTGCATTTGAATTAATAATTGATGGAGCATTTAGCCCAAAAGCCGCTTTAGGTGGATTTATCGGGGTAATGATTCAAGGTGTTCGTCGTGCAGCATTCTCTAATGAAGCTGGAGTTGGTAGTGCTGCTATTGCTCACTCGGCTGCTAAAACCAAGCATGCAGTTAGCGAAGGCTTTGTTGCCTTACTCGAGCCATTTATTGACACGGTAGTAGTTTGTACGCTAACCGCATTAGTATTAATCTTTACCGGGTTCTACGATGATGGTGGTCTCGGTGGTGCTCAATTAACATCACAAGCTTTCGGAAGCGTGCTTTCTTGGTTCCCTTACGTTCTGGTAATCGCAATCTTCTTATTTGCATTCTCTACCATGATTAGCTGGAGCTATTATGGTCTTCGCGCTTGGACCTTCCTTTTCGGAAGAAATCAAATGACTGAAATCATCTACAAAGTATTATTCTGTTTCTTCGTTTGGGTAGGTTCTACCGTAGGATTAGGAGCAGTATTAGATTTCTCCGACATGATGATTCTCGCAATGGCCTTCCCTAATATTATTGGTCTATTGCTACTTAGCGGCGAAGTTCGCGCCGAGCTGAAAGATTACTGGACTAAGATTAAGGCGGGGGAAATTTTAAATACAAAGTAGGCCCACCTTTATTGCCTAACTTTGCCGCCCACTTCAAAAAACACCATGGCGGAAGAGAATAAGAAGAAGCGTAAACTGACTAAAAGTTCGCTCAAAAAGTCCCTTCGACTCTATAAATATGTAAAGCCCTATCGCGGTGAATTCGCGATAGGCTTAATTTTTCTAGTCCTAAGCTCTCTGGCCAACTTGGCCTTTCCAAAGTATTTGGGTGACTTGGTAGATGCCGTTAATGCGGATGAAATATTCGATAAAATCGACAGCATTTCCCTAATCCTAATTGGAATCTTAATTGCTCAGGCCATTGTTTCCTTTTTCCGAGTGGTTCTTTTTGTGAACGTCACCCAAAAAACCTTAGCGAATCTGCGCCAAGCGACTTACGAGCAGCTCATTAAATTACCCATTGGATTTTTCAGCCGCAAACGAGTAGGTGAACTTAATAGTCGTATTTCATCAGACATTTCCCTATTACAAGAAACCTTTACCACTACCCTTGCTGAGTTTATCCGCCAAATCATTGTAATCTTTGGTGGTATAACCATCCTGCTTGTTACATCTACCAAGCTCACTTTATTTATGTTGATGGTAGTTCCGGTAGTAATGGTGATCGCCGTTTTCTTTGGACGTTTTATCCGCAATTATGCGAAAAACATGCAAGATGAAGTTGCCAACTCTAACACTATTGTAGAAGAAACCTTGCAAGGCATATTTAATGTAAAAGCCTATGCTAATGAGTTTTTTGAAATTGCCCGTTACCGCAAACGCACTAACGAAGTAGCCCGCCAAGGCATGAAGGGTGGCATATACCGAGGAGCATTTAGCTCCTTTATTGTACTAGGAATGTTTGGGGCATTGGTGGCCGTAATTTGGCAAGGAACTAACCTGGTGGCGGCAAATGAACTTAAGGTTGGCCAGCTAATCAGCTTCCTTTTTTATTCTGCATTTATTGGAGGTTCAATTGGTGGACTAGCCAATGTTTATGCTAATCTGCAAAAGGCAATTGGTGCCACCGAAGATTTAATGGACATCTTTAATGAGGATGTTGAAGATTTGCAAGCTTCCGAAAATCGCGGTCAACTACAGGATTTCCGTGGTGAATTTGAATTTAAACGGATCACCTTCACTTACCCTAGTAGACCCGATTCACAGGTAATTAAAAACCTAAGTTTTGCCGTATCTGCAGGTGAGCAATTAGCGGTTGTAGGACCTTCTGGAGCTGGTAAATCTACCTTAGTTTCACTAATCCTCAACTTCTATAAACCAGATTCGGGCACCATTTACTTTGACACCAAAGCGGCTGAAGAATATCAACTATCTGCCCTCCGCGATCAAATGGCCGTAGTGCCCCAAGATGTATTCCTATTTGGAGGAAGTATTCGCGAAAACATCGCCTATGGCAAACCTGATGCTAGCGAGGAAGAAATTATTCAAGCCGCCAAGCAAGCCAATGCCTGGGATTTTATTAGTGATTTCCCCGAAGGATTAGAAACTGTAGTGGGGGAAAGAGGAGTGCAACTTTCGGGTGGACAAAGGCAAAGAGTGGCCATCGCTCGTGCTATTTTGAAAGATCCACGCATTTTAATTCTTGATGAAGCCACCTCAGCCCTAGATTCGGAATCGGAAAGATTAGTGCAGGAAGCGCTCGACCACCTTATGAAAGGACGAACTTCAATTGTGATTGCCCACCGATTGGCCACAGTAAGAGCTGCCGATCGAATATTAGTTTTAGACAAAGGTGCCCTCGTGGAGATGGGTAGTCATAATGAGCTGATAGCCAAAGAAGACGGCCTCTACCAAAGCTTAAGCAACTTACAGTTCAACTCATAATTCCTTAGTTTCTCAGTAATAAACATTAAGCTGTTTATACCTGCTTAGGCTAATGCTGTGAGCAGAACTTTAAAGACCTACTTTTGATCTATGCGTCAGATATGGGATAATATTCGAGAGCAAACTTGGTTCAAAATACTTAGCAATCGCTTTGTATTTAGCATTTTGCTTTTTGCTATTTGGATGAGTTTCCTAGACGTTAACTCTTGGCTGATACACAATGAACTCAATGAAGAGATTGATGACCTTCAAACCAGTATCAAATATTATCAAGAAGAAATCAGCAAGGATAAAGCGCAATTAGAGCAGCTAAATTCTGGACCTGAGAACTTAGAGAAATTTGCTCGAGAACAATATTTCTTAAGTGCTCCCGGCGAAGAAGTTTTCCTTATCGAAAATCAAGATTTAGAAGATTAAGTACCGATCGGCCGAAGCTTCGTATTTTAGGCACAAAGAACACCAAACATGAAGCTTAGGAACTGGAGACTCGGACTAAATCTGTTCGCAATTACCTTTTGTTTTTTTGGCGCAAGCGCGCAGAGTATCGACACCAATTACCTTTCTGGTTTAGAATGGCGAGGCATTGGCCCATATAGAGGCGGGCGATCTTGCGCCGTAACCGGGGTAGAAGGAAAGGCCAATCTGTTT
>CATMQD010000238.1 GCA_950073045.1 uncultured Flavobacteriales bacterium
GGAATGACAAGTTCTTACGTTCAATTTCTTGATCTTGAATAAAGATTCATTTCCGATTTCCTTAATTTGCAGATCAAAAGTCAATTTATCTTCCCCCAGGGGAAGCATTTGTTCAGCCATTTTTTGGATTCCTTGAGGGCCATAAACAACCAATTTTTCCTCACGCTGCTGCAAACATAGAGTATCAATCAGTCCTGGCAGACCGTAATAGTGATCGCCGTGCAAATGTGAGATAAAAATCGCATCCAATTTGACGACCGCTATTCCAGCCTTCACCATCTGTCCCTGGGTTCCTTCACCACAGTCGAGTAAAAAATGATCGTTACCAATTGCCAAAAACTGTGCACTCGGACTACGATTGCTGAGTGGTATGGCAGAAGAAGAACCTAAAATACTAAGACGGAGTTGCTCCATTAAGCGCTAAAGCTTATCTCTTTTTTAGCAGCTAGCAAATAGAGCACCGCCATTCGAATGGCCACTCCATTTTCTACCTGATTAAGAATTATACTTTGATCGCTGTCGGCTACATCAGTGCTGATTTCTACGCCACGGTTAATAGGACCAGGGTGCATGATTACGATCTTCTCTTTTAAATCGTTCAGCAGTTCCTTGTTAATCCCAAAGAGCTGTGAATACTCGCGAATGCTAGGGAAATATTTTAAATCCTGACGTTCATGCTGAACGCGCAGCATGTTTGCTACGTCGCACCATTCGAGGCTTTTACGTAAATCGTGACTAACCCTTACTCCTAAGGAGGAGATATGCTTGGGGATTAAGGTACTTGGACCACAAACTTCTACCTCGGCGCCCATCTTTTGTAGGCAGAGGATATTGGAAAGTGCTACTCGCGAATGAAGGATATCCCCAACAATTACCACTTTTTTCCCTGCTAAACTCCCTAGTTTCTCTTGAATAGAGAAAGAGTCTAATAAAGCTTGGGTAGGATGTTCATGCGCACCATCGCCGGCATTAATGATAATGCTATCTACATGCTGACTTAAAAAATAGGCTGCTCCAGGTTTAGGGTGGCGCATCACCACCATATCCACCTTCATGCTGAGGATATTGTTTACCGTATCAATAAGGGTTTCTCCTTTGGAAACGGAAGAGGAGGAGGCGGAGAAATTTACCACATCTGCCGAAAGGCGTTTTTCCGCTAATTCGAAGGATAAACGGGTACGGGTGCTATTCTCGAAAAACAAGTTGGCCACCGTAATATCTCTTAAAGAAGGAACTTTTTTAATGGGCCGATTAATTACCTCTTTAAATTGTTGGGCAGTTTGAAAAATCAGTTCAATGTCCTCGCTTTGGAGGTATTTAATTCCCAAGAGGTGATTTACGGATAATTCACTCATTTTCTGCAAATTCTAAGTAAACGGCATTTTCACTGGCATTTTGATCCTTCCATTCAACGGACACTCGATCTCCCGCAAGGCTGTCTACCTGTTGACCAACATAGTCGGGTTGAATAGGTAATTCGCGACTAAAGCGTCGGTCGATTAAAACCAAGAGCTCAATTTCGGCGGGGCGACCAAAGGACTGAATTGCGTCCATAGCCGAGCGCACACTGCGACCCGTAAATAAAACATCATCTATAAAAACCACCTTTTTACCTTCCAGCAAAACATTTATCTTGGTCATGCTAGGTTGTAATGGACTGGTGCGTCTGCGAAAATCGTCGCGGAAGAAAGTGATGTCTAAGGTCCCGCTGGCCACATTTTCAATACCACAGGATTTTAAAATGTGAAGCAGTTTATCCATTACGTGAATGCCCCGGCTTTGCAGGCCAATTAATACGGTATCTTTAAAATCGTCGTGGTTTTCAATTAATTGACGGGCCAGGCGATTTAAGGTGATATCAATATTTCGGGCGTCGAGAAGTTTCTTTTTATCCATGCTGATATGCTAGCTCAAAAGTACTAATAAAGAGCGGACCTAGTCGAGGCTTTCGTTCCAATCGATGCCATCGAAATTTCCGGAACTCATTAAAACCAAAATATCATGACTCGAGCGTTCATTCTGCACCAGTCTTTGTAATTCTGAACTATCCTGGACCACTAAAATGCGGTCATTTCCAAAGGCTTCTTGAACCGAAAGGGTATCTAATTCGGGAAGCTTTTTGTGTTTTACCACCTCAGGGTTAAAGTAAACCACGGCGGTATCGGCGGCATCCATTGTTCCCGCATATTGCTTAATGAAATCGATATTAAGGCTACTAAAAGTGTGTAGCTCTAAGACCGCCATTATTTTTTGCTCGGCGAAAGTTTCGCGGCAAGCCTGCATGCTGGCTCTAACTTTGGAGGGTGCATGGGCATAATCGCGGTAAACTTTAAAATTGGCACTTTCTAGTAAAGGCTCCATTCTTTTAGATGCGCCTTGAAACTCCACAATTGCCTCATAAAACTCTTCATCGGTAATGCCCATCTGACTGCAAACCCAGCGGGCTCCCTCGAGGTTGTTCATATTGTGAGCACCGAAAATATTAAGCTCTAAATCACCTTCGATAGTTTCGAGCACAAAGCTTTGATTAGCCACATGATAGGAAGGAGTTTGATAAGGGAATTTCTTCACTTCCTGCTTAGAGCTCTCCACTAAATCCTTCACCTCTGGATCGTCGGTATTATAAATGATCTGGCCACCGGCTTCGATGTATTCCATTAATAATTCGAACTGATGGCGATATTGCTCGAAGGCTGGAAACACATTGTAATGGTCCCAAGCAATACCTGATAATAAAGCAATATTTGGTCGGTAATGCACAAATTTAGGACGAGGATCGAGGGGAGAGGAGAGGTATTCATCACCTTCAATCACCATAAACTCATTGTGGTCGGTAAGACGTACCATGGTATCAAAGCCCTCCAATTGAGCCCCCACCATATAATCGCAATCGCGATCATGGAAATTTAAAACGTGGAGAATCATGGAGGTAATGGTGGTTTTACCGTGACTACCGGTTATCACCACGCGAGTTTTATTCTTACTACTTTCGTAGAGATATTCGGGATAAGAATAAACGGGCAGCTCGAGCTCCAGGGCCTTTTGCAGCTCTGGATTTTCCTTTCGGGCATGCATTCCCAAAACAATTACGTCGAGGTCGGAGTGAATGCGATTTGCGTCCCAGCCAATGGTGTCGGGCAACAATCCCTTTTTGGCCAGTCTACTGCGGGAGGGTTCAAAAACTTCGTCATCGCTTCCGCTTACATCATGTCCTTGCTCATGCAGGGCCAATGCTAAATTATGCATGGCGCTTCCGCCAATAGCAATAAGGTGAATTTTCATGGCTATGCTTTAGAGCAAAGCTAAGCCCAATCTGGCAATTAAGGAATTTCTACAGTGGCTGTTTCTGCCAAGTTATCCATAAACTTTTTAGCGATGTGGAAATCACCAGGAACGGTGGCACTGCCCACCTCGCTGTGCGTTTGAGGTTCATTGCGCATATCTATGCCCTCGCCAGCTGAGAATAATTGATCGATATAAATGTTTAGGTCTATCTCCTGTGTGGCACCTTCGCTAAGGTTTAAACTGATAGGATAGCTTACCACTTTATACAAACTATCCAAACCAGGATGGTAAGCATTTAGGATATCGGTAGTATCGCCGTTAAGTTGACCATTATTATCTGAGCGACCTTCTAAAATTGCAAAGCGGTATTTCAACATGGTCCAATACATTTGGTTCCAAGATGATAGGGGGTGTTCTCGAGGGAAGCTCTCTGGATCTTGATTGTTTTGCTCGGCATCTAGTCCAAAACCTAGTCGCAGGCTGGTGTAGTTGCCAGCGGGTACGGTGCTGCTAAAGGCACCGGTACTTTCATCACCCACATCCGCCAATAGAATATCTTCTAGCTCTGTTTCGCCATTATCCCCAATCAAAGTTACGTGACTAAGGTATAATTTGAACTTCTTTACATTAAAATCATAACCAGTGTTCATCTCAAGTGTATCGCCAATCTGATAGGTTTCCGAACCAGAACTCAGCATCATTTGAGTTTGAAAATTTACCGTGGCTTTTTGGGTTTCTGAAGTAGTGCCATTGCCATCATCGCAGTTAGAAACGATAAAGGCTAATACAAGAAGTACAAGGAGGCTTTGCAGAGCTTTTTTCATAATTAGAATATTCCGATGCTCAAGCTATCTGCCATAGCTTTGGCAATAGTGAAGTCTTGAGTATTGGTAGGGTCACTCACAATCTCATCAACTTGATCAATAGGCATTAAGTTGAGCAGAGGTTTGAGATCGGTGAGTAGGAAAATTTTAATTTGTTGAAGATTGTCGATGCTAAAGCCACGTATATCACTAGTGGCCGTATCGCTAAGCATATAGGTACCCAAGGTATATTCCATTGGTAGCATTACCGAATCTTCGGGGGGAGAAGCGGGGTCGAAATAACGTCCTTTTATTTTGAAAAAATCTACACCGTAGGGATCTTTACGCACCCATTCTGGATCAATTTCTAAAAACTCATCAAGGTTTTTAATCGCATCTAAAGAATCGGTTCCGGCAATTAATTGGAAATTGCCATAATACCCCATAGCTGGCATTTTACCTGTAAGCACGCTTTGCTTGTAGGTGCTGAGTAAAACGTAGTTTTTAGCGGTATCAATGGTTTCATTAAGGTTACGATCCATGAATTTGATATCACTAATAAGTAAACTTACCGTGTCAATCATAAAGCGTGCTCCTACAGAGTTGGTGTAAACGCTATCCACTTTAAGAGGCTTTTCTCCAAAATAAGGAAGGAAGTTCAACTCAATATTATCCGCAGGTGGATTAGGATTGTCTTCAAGTAAACTTTCTTCCTTGCAGGAAGTAAGTCCTAAATAGAGAAGTCCAGTAAGTAGAAATACTTTTTTCATGGGTTTACAAAGTTGTTAAGGAAATCCTGAATGGTTTGTAATTCAAGTCGCCAAGGTAAATATTAAACGAATGTAAGTGCCTAAACGTTGGAAAGCTCCGTTGACTCCTCAATCTTTTTCATGGTATTGAAGTCGTCGCTTTGTTCTATGCTATCCATTATTTGGTTTAAGATTTCTTCCGAGTCTTTAGTATAATCGATATCTAGCGGATCTTTAAAACGGATGCTCAAGTTCACGCCTTTCTTTTTCATGAGCAAGCCTCGTTTATCGAAAGCCCGGCGGAAACCATCTACCACAACAGGAATTACAATGGGCTTAGTTTCTTTAATAATATGGGCGGTGCCTTTTCTGCCATTTACAAATGGAGTGGTTGTGCCCTGAGGAAAGGTAATTACCCAACCACTTTCCATAGCGGTAAAAATCTTTTGAATATCCCGAGGATCTACGCCTCGGTCTACTTTTTTACCGGCCGCTCGCCAAGTACGTTTAATGGATACCGAACCAACGTAGGCGAATAGCTTAG
>CATMQD010000239.1 GCA_950073045.1 uncultured Flavobacteriales bacterium
AGCGCAGCGACCGATCTAGGATCTAGGGTCTAACAGCGACTGCAAGGAGCGATCTTCAAATTTCAACCGCCATTTTAGTCCACCATATATCAAAACCCTTATTTCCATGCACTTTAAGGCTATTACCAGCATATAACGCATCTTAGTCAACCCCCACCAAACCGAGGCTCCAATACCCAAAGCCTCCATCAGCTATTTACTTAGTAAAAAAATTGATCATGAAACTTAAAGATAAAGTAGCAATCATCACCGGAGGCGGCAGTGGCATTGGCCTAGCTGCAGTTAAGGAGTTTTTAAATCAGGGCGCTAAAGTGGCGGTTTGGGATCTTAAGGCCGAAGGATTAAATGAGCTTGCTGATGATGCGCAGCTACGTTTCTACGAAGTTAATACCGCCGAGAGTGAATCCGTAAATCAAGCTACAACGGCAGTAATTAATGATTTTGGTAAAATCGACATCCTTATTAATAATGCTGGTATTACCCGCGATGCTACGCTTTTAAAAATGACCGACGAGCAGTGGCAGTCGGTTTTACAAGTTAACCTTACCGGAGTATTTAATTGCACCCGTGCGGTAGCGCCACATTTTAAAGCGCAGCAATCGGGCCGCATCATTAGCACTTCCTCGGTAGTAGGTTTATATGGTAACTTCGGGCAAAGTAATTATGTAGCCACGAAAGCTGGGGTAATAGGCATGACAAAAACCTTTGCAAAGGAATTAGGAAAATATGGCGTTACAGCCAATGCCGTAGCCCCTGGTTTTATCGCTACCGATATGGTTAAAACGATGCCCGAAAAGGTATTGGGCATGATGGAAGATAAAGCCCCCCTTAAAAGACTTGGTCAACCTGAAGACATCGCTAAAGCTTACGCTTTCTTGGCCTCCGAGGAGGCTGCATTTATAACCGGCACCTGCCTAAGTGTAGACGGCGGAGTAACCATTTAAGTATATGAGAAAGGTTCAGATTAGTGGCACCGGAATGGCGGTTCCGGATAAGGTAGTTCCCAATCAGTTTTTTAACGAGGTGCTTGGTGAAGATGTAGATACTTGGCTAAGGGAAAATGTAGAAATCTACGAACGTCGCTGGCTCGAAGAGGGCGATGGCGTTGCAAAATTGTGTCTCGCTGCTTCCCGTCAAGCCATGGAAAGAGCCCAGCTTAAGGCGGATGATATTCAACTTCTAATTATCGCTACCGATACCCCAGAATATGTATCGCCCTCCACGGCAAGTGTGGTACAACATCATTTAGGTTTAAGCAATTGCGCCACCTTCGATGTAAATACTGCTTGCGCTGGATTTGTGAGTGCCCTCGATACAGCTAGCAAGTATTTAAAGGCCGATGAGCAATATCAAAACGCCTTAGTAATTGGCTGCTATGGCATGAGCAAATACCTCGATTTAAAAGACAAGAAAACTGTAACCCTATTTGCTGATGGTGCGGGAGCAGTTTGTTTAAAAGCGCAAGAAGAAGGTGAGTCTGATTTACTTTCCGCCTTACAAACTACCAAAGGAGAATATTACGATTGGATGGGAATTTATGCCGGCGCTACTCGTCAACCGGTAAATCCTGAACTAGTAGAACGCAAAGATCATCTCCTCAAATTCGTAAAGCGCTTCCCCACCGAGCTCAATCCCGAAATGTGGAGCGGCATTGCCCGTGAGCTCTGCCAAAGAGCAAAGCTGGAGGTTTCGGAAGTGAAGATGTTCTTCATGACCCAAATCAATATTAACTCCATTCGCGCAATGCTCGATATTTTGGAGCTCCCTCACGATCGAGCGATTACCATTATGCATAAATTCGGTTATACCGGATCGGCAGCCATTCCCATGGCTCTCAATTTAGCGGTAGAGCAAGGTCTCATTAAAAGAGGTGATCCCATTTTACTAATTGGCTCAGGTGGAGGTTTAGCCTTTGCCGGAGCTTTAATGCGCTACTAGGTGGAAGCGGGCTCGGGAAATATGAGTTTATATGCCGCCATTGCCTTAGGGGCTTTGGCCTTGCTTAGCATTATTCTTGCCATTCGTGGAGCAAGAAAAACTAAGAGTCTTAGCGATTATGCCTTGGGTTCTCAGCAATTTTCGCCACTCTCGGTAGGCTTGGCACTTGCGGCCTCAATGACCTCCGCAGCCACTTTCATTATTAATCCAGGCATTATCGGTTATTATGGCCTTAGTGCTTTTATCGCCTATGCGATAGTCTTGCCTATTGCGGCGCTTTTTACCTTGGTTATTGTAAGCAAAGCCTTCCGGCAGATGGGAGTAAAGCAAGGCTCCCTAAGTCTTTCCCACTGGATGGAAAGCCAGTACCAAAGTCCATTCCTCGGAAAGTTCTTTGCCTTTCTATCCTTACTGATGCTCACTTTTATAGTGCTTATCGTAGTTGGACTAAGTCAGGTTATTGGCAGCAGCCTCGGTATAGAAGTAGAACAAGCCATGTATATACTGGTAGTGGTGGTTTTTGGCTATATGATGTTTGGAGGCGCCAATTCTATGGTTTACACCAATACCATTCAGGCGATACTAATGTTAATTGTGGCGGCATTACTAATCGCCTCCGGCTACGAGCATTTTAGTGACGGCATTCATGGTTTTATAGAAAAGCTCGAAAACATTGACCCCAATTTAGCGGCAGTTCCTTATCCGGAAAGTCCCCTTTTCCGCGATTTCTTCGAAATTATTCTTTGCCAGGTTTTAATTGGGGTAGCTATTATTTTTCAGCCGCATATCATTACCAAATCGCTGTTGCTGAAAAGCGATACCGCCCTTAACAAGTACCTAATCACCGCAGTTATAGTTGAGATCCTGTTTTTCCTTGTGGTAATAACAGGCCTATACGCCCGCTTGGAATTTCCGGATTTAAGCATCGACGGTTCACCCCTCCCACCCGACCAAATGGTCTCCGTTTATGTAATTCGGGAATTCCCAGTGTGGTTAGGCTTAATTGTGATCCTCGGTTTAATTTCGGCCGGACTATCTACTTTGGAAGGATTAATTCAATCCTTGTCGACCATTATTAATCGCGAAATTGTGCAAGCTTATTTCTTTAAGAAGACGGAGCTGGGTGAAAACAAAAAGCTACTTTTAAACCGGATTATCATTGGCTTACTAGCTTTGGTAAGTGTAATCTGGTCTTATCAGCAAATTAAAGACCCTAACCTCAGTGTGGCTCTCTTAGCCCAAAATGGTGTTTATGCCTTTTTTGCTGCTGCCTTTGTACCTATTGCCTTTGGCCTGTTCATCAATAACTTTAATCGACTTGCCGCTACCACTGCAGCCATTGTTGCGGTAATCACTCACTTTTCGACCTACTACCTACGTCTTGGTCCATATATGCAAGAAGAAATTCGCAATCCGGCCGTAGCTGCTAGTTATGCGATTATCGCGGCCTGCCTCAGTGCATTAGTTTTATATTGGACTAGCGCTAAAAAATCCCGATCATGACCATCGATTGGTATCAGAAATGGGCGATCTATAGCCCAGGTAAAATTGCAATAAAAGAAGCCGAAACCGGTCGTGAGCTTAGCTATGCTCAATTAAATCAAAAGGCCGAAGCATGGTCGGCCTACCTCCAAAAACAAGGTTTTAAAAAGGGTGATCGACTGGCGGTGCTCAGTGAGTTTAATTTGGAGTACTTCCTTCTTTTCGGGCTAGCTCAAAAAACCGGAATCATCCTCGTACCTCTAAATTATCGGCTTCATCATTCGGAGCTTTTATACATGGTGAAGGATGCCGATTGCAAAGCGATTATCCTCGAAAAACAATTTCATAATCCCCAGCAGGAATGGCCAGTACCAAGATTAGGTTTAGATGAAATAGCGGCCCAAGCCCAAAACAAGGCGCAAATAATAGAAAGACCTTCCTTAAAAGAGGAGGACCCACTTTTTATCCTGTACACCAGTGGAACCACTGGATTCCCAAAAGGCGCAATCTACACCCATAAAATGGCCATGTGGAATAGTTTGAATACCGCCCTTCGTTTAGAGGTAAGTGCCAATGATCGCTGCCTGCAAATTATGCCACCCTTCCACACTGGTGGTTGGAATGTGCTCGCCACTCCCCTTTTACACTTTGGCGCCAGCATGCTTATTATGCCCAAATTCGAGGCCGAGGAATGTTTAAAGGTCTTACAAGCCGAGGAAATCACCCTCTTTATGGCGGTACCTACCATGGTGCGCATGCTGAGCGATGCCCCGAATTTCGAACAAACAGAACTCAAAAAGCTTCGCTATTTCATTGTCGGGGGAGAAGCTCTACCCATCCCCCTCATAGAAAAATGGGCTAGCAAAGGGGTGCCTATTCGTCAAGGTTATGGATTAACCGAAGTTGGGCCCAATGTAAGTTCCTTAAATAGCGCCGATGCCTTGCGGAAACGTGGCAGTATAGGCTTTATTAACTTTCATTTCGACTGGAAGCTCATTAATGAAAATGGGGAAAAAGCCCAAACCAATGAGCAAGGTGAACTTTGGTTGAAAGGCCCTTGTGTAAGTCCTGGTTACTGGAATAACCCCGAAGCTACTGCCAGTAGTAAGGAGGGTGACTGGTTTAAAACTGGTGATGTTTTAATTGAAGATGAAGAGGGCTACCTCTACTTGGTTGATCGATTAAAGAATATGTATATCTCGGGCGGCGAAAACATCTACCCCAGTGAAATTGAAAAGCGACTGATTCAACATCCTCAATGTATTGAAGTGGCGGTGATTGGTGTTCCGGATGAGAAATGGGGAGAAGTAGGTTGTGCCTTCTTAGCGATGAAGGAAGCAGTTCCTGAAAGCGAAATCAAAGAATTTTGCCAAGCCGAGCTTGCGCGCTTTAAAGTGCCCAAGCATTATCGATTCTTAAAAGAGCTCCCTAAAAACAGCAGTGGTAAAATAGACCGTAAGCATCTCAAGGAAAGCTTCGCCTAAAGGCTATTTCTTGCTACTTTAGAATCATGAGAAAGCCCTTGGAGCATTTTTACCGCTTCGCCGAATCCTTATATCCACATGAGCTCTATTTTTTAGAGTCTTGCCAAAATTTCCAAATCGAAGATCATAAGCGGGTAATGGCCGTGTTGCTTTATAATTTAAAGCATCGGCAAAAGCCTAAAAGCTTTCCTACCGATATTGATAAGCGGAAGTATAGCAATTTAAAAAAGTGGATGCTCGAGAAGTTAGAGCAAGCCAATGTTGACACTCAGCTAAAGCATATCAGCCAGCTGGAAATAAAGGTAATGCTCGACGAGGTAGACGCCGGTACCGAAAAGGAAATACAAAGCCTAATTCGACAAAGCGATCATCGGCATTATCATTTTCGTAAAATTTACGACCTCATTCGCCACTACGAAGATTTTCTCCTTATCCGCTTACGCGAGA
>CATMQD010000240.1 GCA_950073045.1 uncultured Flavobacteriales bacterium
TAAGAGAATTCAGGAGTGGGGACCATCATTTCGAATTCAGTGTATCGGATAACGAGCCACTGTATAATCGACTTGATATTGAATTGCCGGAGTTGGAATTAAAGTTCCAAGTTCAAATGGCTTTAGATTCAATGAACCGCATCCTGCTGCGACCTGCAGTATGATTTTTACAACCTGCAGTAATACCTATGAATGTAGGTTCGTTTACTCTTTCTTAGTGGGTAATAGATAGGCAAAACGAACGCAAAATCATTCGAGGGGGTATACTCAAAGAAACGCGCTGTTTATAACGGCGCGTTTTTTTTTATTCGCCTTTTAAAGCAGCCCACATTTTATGATAAATACTATTGTTTTGGTATATGCCAGAGAAGGCCTCGGCACCAGGGCCAAATGCTAAAACTGGTACCATTGCCGCCGAATGACCACCACTGCCAAAGCTAAAGCTGAGAGAGTCGTAATCCCGTTGTTTCCCCTGAAAAGGAACTTCTACTTCAGTGCTTACTAGCGCGAAGCCTCCACATTCATGATCAGCGGTAACAATCACCAAAGTATTGCCATCTTTTTCCGCATAATCCAAAGCCACACCGATGGCCTTATCGAAATCAAGCATCTCCTTCACCAAATACTCTCCATTATTAGCATGTCCGCCCCAGTCAATTTGTGAGCCCTCCACCATCATGAAAAATGGTGCATCCGGATCGGTACTATCAAAATAATCTAGCGCCATCGCGGTAGCTTCTGGTAAAAACTCATCCCTACCTTGATAAACGGGAGTCATTCCATCTTTAGCAAGTAAATAGGCGTAACGTTTATCGGCTTGCCAGTTTTTCGCCACTAAAGCGGCGGTATCCACTTCAATTCCAGCTTCAGCGAAAGCGGGGTATAAATTTCTTTCGTCTAAACGATCAAAGAAAAATCGTTTTCCTCCACCCGCGGCAAAATCCACATCCGAGCTCAATAATTGCTCAGCAATTTCAAATTCTTGCTTACGTAGAGGCACATGTGCATAAAAAGAGGCTGGAGTTGCATGGGTGATGCTGGAAGTAGAAATCACTCCCGTTCGCCAATTCTCTGCCGCTAATTGCTCCACTATTGTTTCAACAGCGGTGGTATCAGCCGCCATTCCAATGGAGCCATTATATGTTTTAACGCCACAACTAAAAGCGGTGGCCCCAGCTGCAGAATCGGTAATCTTATGGCTACTAGAAGAAGTTCTACTTAAGCCTACAAAAGGGAAACGCACGTAATTCGGTTCTTGATCACCATAATATAAAGCTGAGGAAAGTTGACTATGCCCCATACCGTCCCCAATCAATAATATGATATTCGGGGGACCAGCTTTCTTGGGCTTTTCAACTTTCGCTTCCTCGGAATTGCCTGAAAAAAGACTTATTAAAAAACTAAGGATTAAAGCGTTAAAGTTCATCAGAATAGCTTTTTACGTTTTATAAGATAGGATTGTAATACTGGATTGTAACCTTCGGCCACATCAACTTCGTGTAGGTCGATGCGGTACTGCAAGCACTTCTCCTTGAGTAATTTTCGGAAGGATTGCATTTGCTTTTGATAAGCATCTTGAATCTCAGCGGGATTTAATCGGAGGATTTCCCCAGACTCTAAATCCACAAATTTGTGGGGGCCAGAATCAAAGTCGAAACTCGACTCTGTATCCTTATCGATGGTCCAAAATAAAACCACCTCATGCTTGCCATGCTTTAAATGTTGCAAGGCATTCAAGAAAGACTCTGGATCATCTTGAACTTCTAGAAGATCACTAAAAATCACCACTAAAGAACGACGATCAGTTTGCTCGGCCATTAAGTGAAGCTGATCACTTAAAGAAACTTGCTCCTCTCCTTGCAGGGATTTTTCTTCTAAAACCTGAGATAATTTAGTAGCTAAAGCCTTATGATGTTGATAGGTAGAACCGGTTTGACTATGGAAGTCTTCACGACCAAATAGACTTAAACCCACCGCATCACGCTGACGTTTTAACAAGTTCATTAAAGCCAAAATACTGGTGGCCCCAAAGAGAAACTTAGAAGGATTAAGTACCTGACGCATTCGCTCTCGCGGATAAAACATGCTACCCGAGGTGTCTAATAAAAAGCGACAACGCAAATTGGTTTCCTCCTCATAGCGCTTCGTGTACAAGCGATCGGTGCGAGCGTATAGCTTCCAATCAATATTTCGAACTGATTCGCCCGGGTTATAAATTCGATGCTCAGAGAATTCTACTGAAAAACCATGGAAGGGACTTTTATGCAGACCCGTGATAAAACCTTCTACCACCTGACGGGCCAATAGCTCCAAGTGTTCAAAGTCGCGGTATTCGTAAGGTTCTAAAGCCTGATTATCAGTCACGTTTTCCAATCAATCTGTGCAAACAATAATACTAAAAAGGGTCTTAAAAGGACCAAAAAAACCCCGACTTCTTTCGAGGTCGGGGTGGATATTATTATTCGAAGCTCAAATTACATCTGAGCGTCTAATTTGGCAGCCAATGCAGTTTTAGGCGCTACACCTACTTGCTTGTCTACCACTTCGCCATTTTTAAATACCAATAAGGTTGGGATATTGCGAATTCCGTATTTCATGCTGATCTCACCATGCTCATCAACATTTACCTTTCCGATTACTGCTTTACCATCATATTCTTGAGCTAACTCTTCAACGATTGGTCCTACCATGCGACATGGTCCACACCATTCTGCCCAAAAGTCAACTAATACTGGTTTGTCGGATTTCAATACCAATTCTTCAAAATTGGATTCGGTAAATTCTTGTGCCATTGCTTATTTCTTATTTAGGGTTACAAAATTAGTTTTTCCATTAGTATATCGAAGCCTGTCTTAAATCCTGACTAAGATTTTAACTGCATGCGCGCAAACTTAAGCGCTTTAAAAGCATCGAGGCTATCTTTGTTTAAACTGATGCCAGCCTTTGAACGACGCGGCATTCGGAGATTTATCTTTGGATTTTCCGCATCAAAAACCACCAGGTTTAAGGCCTTTTCTCCTTGAAATTGACTGATAAGTCTATTGATGCTTTCTATATTTTCAGGACTTACATCTTGCACCGCTAGCTGCAACTCCACCCCTTTAGCGTGTCGATCCAAGGCATCCTGGATTAAGCTAATTTGATGAATCTTAGCCTCAATACGCTCGCTAGCACCCTCCCAGCGTGGAGTATAGCGTGAGATTTTTCCGCGAATCAAGACTAATAATTTGGTTTCGATATAGGATTTGAACTTCAAGTATTCATCGCCAAAAAGGGCGAATTCATGCTTTCCACTGTAATCTTCAATTGTAAATCGACCAAAAGGCTTTCCACTTCGAGCAGTAAGGTGCAAAGCATCGGAGATAATTCCAGCCACGGTGAAATCATTCATCCGCTCAATATTTTGAAACTCCGCCAGCTTATTAGTTACCACATGATCCATCTCATACTTGAAATCATCGAGCGGATGCGAGCTTAAATACAAACCATTTACCTCTTTCTCCTTTCCTAATAAGAACATGCGCGGCCAAGCTTGTACCACAGGAACTTCAGGTTCGGGCATATCTACTTCTTGGCTTTCGCCGAAAAGTGACACTTGCGATGATTCTTCTTGGGCCTTATGCATTTGGGCATAACGCAGGGCTCTTTCGAGGAAGGTTTTTCCATCTTGTCCTTCATTAAAGAAGGTGGCTCGATGCACCTTAGGGAAATTATCAAAAGCACCCCCTAAGGCTAAACTTTCTATGGTTTTCTTGTTTACTGCTCTAAGGTCGATTCGTTTTAGAAGGTCGAAGAAATTGCCATACTTCCCATTTTCTAAACGCTCGTTTACAATGGCCATCACCGCATTTTCACCAACTCCCTTCATCCCGCCAAGGCCGAAACGCACTGCCCCATCATCGTTTACGGTAAATTTAAACTGCGATTCATTTACATCTGGTCCTAAAACCGGAATTCCCATCCTTTTACACTCTTCCATAAAGAAGGTCACCTTCTTTATATCGTTCATGTTATGGGTGAGCACCGAGGCCATATACTCCTCCGGGTAATTGGCCTTTAAATAACCGGTATGGAAGGCCACCACCGAATAACAGGTAGAATGCGATTTGTTAAAAGCATAGGCCGCAAATGCCTCCCAGTCCTTCCAAATCTTATTTAATTTCTCCTCATCATGTCCGCGCTCTTTCCCTTGATCGATGAACTGGGGTTTCATTTTATCCAGTACATCGCGCTTCTTTTTACCCATCGCTTTACGCAGAACATCCGCCTCACCTTTGGTAAAGCCTGCCAGTTTCTGCGAAAGCAGCATCACTTGCTCCTGATAAACCGTAATACCATAGGTTTCAGCTAGGTATTCCTCCATATCGGGGAGGTCATAACTAATTTCCTCCTGGCCGTGCTTACGAGCAATAAAGTTGGGAATGTATTCTAGCGGCCCCGGACGGTAAAGGGCGTTCATGGCAATAAGGTCGGCGAACTTATCCGGCTTTAAAGATTTAAGGTGCTTCTGCATCCCCGGACTTTCAAACTGGAAGGTACCATTGGTTTGGCCACTTTGATATAGTTCAAAAGTCTTAGGATCATCCAGCGGTATTTCATCGGGATCTATTTCTACACCATGACGATCCTTTACAATCGCAATAGCATCCTTAATGATACTTAAGGTCTTAAGACCTAAGAAGTCCATTTTAAGCATGCCCGCATTCTCTACCACCGAGTTATCAAACTGAGTTACATAGAGATCGGAGTCCTTAGCAACCGAAACCGGAATAAACTTGGTAATATCATCCGGAGTAATAATAACTCCACAAGCGTGAATACCCGTATTACGAACAGATCCTTCCAAGATGCGCGCCTGATTTACCACTTGGGCTTCTAGGCGATCTTCGTGTTTGGCTAATTCGCGTAATTGCTTGCCCAGCTGAAAGAGGTCACCATTAAGGTTCTCCCCCATCTCCTTATCGCTCCAGCTGAAGAGCTTATTCAGCTTGGTATCGGGCACTAATTTCGCTACCCGATCGGTTTCGGAAAGCGGTAATTGCAGTACTCTACCAGCATCGCGAATAGCAGATTTACCCGCCATGGTACCATAGGTAATAATCTGAGCAACCTGGTTTTGACCGTATTTATTTACTACCCAATCGATAATCTTACCTCGACCTTCATCATCGAAGTCAATATCAATATCCGGAAGGGATACCCGGTCAGGATTCAGGAATCTCTCAAATAGGAGATCATATTTAATGGGGTCTACATTAGTGATACCGATACAGTAGGCCACCGCAGATCCTGCCGCAGATCCCCGGCCAGGACCAACGCTAACTCCCATC
>CATMQD010000241.1 GCA_950073045.1 uncultured Flavobacteriales bacterium
ATCCAAGTAATTCAGCTTCTGTTCTGTTAAAATTGGGTATGTAGAATAGACTAGTGTAATAAACTCATTCCAGTAAAGAGGGCTGGTTCTTTCGATCACAAAGTCTAAAATTTTACGGGTTGATTCTTTTATTTCGGCATCAACCCTTCTTTTTAATCGTATAATCTCCTTTGGTTTATTATGATAGTTGATGTCCGAAATGATTTCAAAGTTATTATCACTTCTAATTACGTCAATAATATCAACAACATATGGGCCGTAGTGGTTGTAAATCCATTTAATATCTGTGAGTTGATTGCCATTTTCTATTGCTGATTTCCAGTCTGCTAGGTATACCATCTTAACTACCCTCGCCTTTGATAGCTCGGATGGATTAGGATAGTTGCTAAAGAGATACTTTAGTACTTCTATTGTTTTTTCCATATTAAAACCCTGTTTCAGTTGCTGTTTCTAACTCTGGTAAATCTGACTCTATTCTTTCAATAAAAGCTAAGAATTTTGTCTTCTCTTCTAATAGAACTTCTTCAATTTCAGCTTCATTAAATCGCCCGCTCATTTCACTTTCAAAAACAATAATTGAGTTTCGGACTAAACCTTTACTGTCCTTAAATGCATATAGATAAAAGCTTCTGCTTTTCATTTTTAGTCCCTTAAGTGTGTCAAGGGGAATATTGCATTTCGATCGAATAAATTGGTAATAATTATGTTTACTTCCTTGAACAAACTCTGGTATTCCTTCATTTAAATGGAAGTGTCCTTTTTCATAAGCTATTGCAATAAACCCTTCATCGCTGTTGTAATAATTTCTGCTCTTACCTGCCAGCTTGGGGTTTGAAGAGTATCTTCCAACAATGTGAAACTTGTTTTCTTGAAACTTATAAAAGCTAATTCTATCTTCCCCTGAAAGTCCAAGTTTGTAAAACAGGGCAGCCAGTAACTCATTGAAAATTTCAAGGTTGTTACGTTGTAATCCCTCAATTGTATTTTCCAGATCCTGCACTTTTTCCCCTAATTGGTTTTTCTCACTAATTAATTCGTTTATGTTCTTATTTTTTTTGAAAAGATGATAACCACACCAAATGTTAAGTATAATAGCAATGAAAAAGGTTGCCCATCCAAGAGTATGCGAGTGAATGGTATCCCATAAAATACATTTATTTAATTCAAAAAGAATACCGATAAAAGTGTATCCCAGGCCGTTTATTAAAAGAATGCCGAACTCCAAACCATAATTGTCTATAAAGAGAGCAAGCTTGTATAATCGACTGTCCTTGTCCATGGATTAAGGGTTAAAGGTTTTTTATGGATGTTTTGACACATTCTAGATTTAGACACCGCAAATCTAAAATGCTGATTAATTTCTTCCTCTAAATCTTAAGAGAAGAAGCTTAAAGGTAAGAAATTTCTTGTCCTATATCCCACTCATTTCGGCCTCTACCTTCCTGAGATGAACTTTGCCACCATTCCCTACCGCTCAAGGGTATATTCCTTTGTCTGGCCATCTATCTGGGATGAAATCCCTGCCAAAACACTACATGTAATACTCCCTCAAATCAAAGAAGCTCAGGCGGCTTTTGTGATTTATGAAGAATCAGAGGATCGGGAGCCAGCTGACACAGTACTTCAAGGTTTACGAATTGTAATCCTTTGGAAGCTTTTAGGTTTGCGCTGGTACCATTGGCTAAAAAAGCGCGCATTCTTTTCACTGTATGCAGATGAGTTGAGCGATCTACTCAACACAACTGACTTCCTACTGGAGCGGCCGCAACGCAATAAGCCCCCATTTGATGTACTTAAAGTTGGTCGTACAAAGCTTGTTCCCCCAGGACATGCCTTACAAAATCTAAGTGCTGAAGAGTTCCATTTTCTAGGCTTGCACTTACAGAAACTCAGTGCCCTTAAGGATGCAGAACTAGGTGATAAAGAAACAGCAATGGAACGCGCCGCCCTACAAAATGAGATTGTTTATACGCTATATCGTCCACCAGGTGAAAAGCCTGAGAATAATCCTAGACACACTGATTTTACAGGAGATGAACGTATCCCCTTTAATCGCCATAATTGGGAGGAGAAAGCGCGGATCCTGGCCAATGTTCCCACTTGGAAGAAAGAGCTGATCATTTGGTGGTTCAGCCAGATGCTACTTCGCATTCAGGATGCACACCCACTCATTTTTTCTAAGAAGGGTAAGAGCATGGCTAATCGCTATGGCTGGCTTCCTGTATTTCGACAGCTTGCAAAAAACCCATTGCAGACGCAAAAAATAGGTGGCTTAAAACTGAGCTACCTGCTTTATGAGCTAAATCAGCTCATCGAGGAATCCGACCGCTTAAAATCTCGCTATGCAAAACCTTAGTGTGTATTTCCAATATCTCGAGCAAATAGCCCGAGATCATAAGTCGATCCTGCATCAAGACCAGGAAGAACATTTTTTCCGTACTGATATAGAGGAGTTGGAAAACGCCATCCGGAGTAGGATCCATTTTCCAGCATTGGCCGCAATGAATCCTTTTTTGGATGGCGAGGCTCAAAGCCTAAGCAATACCCGAATCACATGGCGCGGATCCTTTTTGTTATTGGATAAAGTGAAGGATAAAGGCGATTTCGCAGAGCGTAGTTCCAAAGAATCGACCTTAGTGGAGATTGGCCGCGACATCATTAAAAAGTTTATTAACGATCGTCGCAATTTCGATCTGCAGGGACTAGATGTGAGCGCTTTTAAAATGGAGCTAGTGCCAGAGCGCTATGTTCCACTTTGTGGGGTGCTGATCACTTTTAGCTACGATGAAAGTCTTGGCCAATTCGATGCCAGTCGCTGGAATAATAATCCCATTTACCAGCCTTGAAAACCTTTACCGATACTGAGATAAAGGCCTTAAACAAAGTCGTGACCAATTGGGCCCGAAACACAACCCGCAGGTTGAAGAATCGAGCTCCAGGCAAATTGGGGCGAAATCTCACCAATAGTAATTCCTACGATCACGGATTAATACAGGCAGCGGGCTTTCGTTTTCATCGCTATGGAGTTTTTTATGAGATGGGGGTATTCAATGGTTTGACTAAAAAGCAATCCATTGCCCGTGGCGTGCTCAATCCACACCCCTGGTTTAATCCCATTATGCGAGAGGATGTCCCTAAGCTCATGGATAAACTGCAGGCGCAATTCAGTGATCTGGTAGAAGCCAATTCCAAACTAGAAATTAAGAATACTGGCCAATGAGTGATAGTGTGAAGAATATCCGCGCCAATGTTTACCTGAACGATAAAACGGCTGGTAAGACCTTGCGGCAATTAAATGCCGAAAGTCGAAGGCTGCGCAATCAGCTGCAGCACTTGCCTAGAGATAGCAAGCGCTTTGCGGATGCTTCCAGAGAATTCCGAAAGGTCCGAGCTGAGCTCAATAAAACCAACAAAGAGCTTTATGCGGTGGATAGTGGTTTAAGCCGGTTAGCTAATGGAGTGAATAAGTACTTCAACTTGGTCATTACAGCAATGGCGGCTTTAACTGGGATCATTTTTACAATCAAGAATTATATCTCCAGCTCTGGAGAGCTCTCGGATCTAAGAGCGGATGTTCGGAAAACAACGGAGCTCACCACCGAAGAGATGAATGAACTGCAAAAGCATTTCGATAATCTGAACACCCGAACTTCTCGAAAGGAGCTACTGGAGCTTACTGCCCAAGCTGGGAAATTGGGGGAGCGTGGAGTGAAGGACCTAGCCAGCTTTGTAGAGCAAGCCAACAAAATCAATGTGGCTTTAGGGGAAGATCTTGGCACGGATGCCGTGCTCAAGATTGGCAAGATGGCCGACATCTTCGAAATTGACATGGAGCGCATTGGGTCGGGAATTAACAAGGTGGCTGATAGCTCCAAGGCCAGCGCTCCCTATTTAACAGAATGGCTCAGTCGCTTGGGCGGTATCGCAAAGGCCACCGAGATCAGTGCGGGTGATGTCCTCGGATATGGTGCTACTTTGGACGAACTAGGACTAAAAGTGGAAATGAGCTCCACCGCTCTTAATGGCTTCTTTGCTGACTTCCTTAAAAACACCGAGACCTTTGGTAGGGCTGCAGGCTTTGCCAATGGGGAGCTTAGCAAACTAATCGGCGAGAAAGGCACCAATGAAGGTTTTTTGACATTCCTAGAGCGACTAAAGGAAAGTAGCTCCAGCTCTCAGGATTTCATGCGGAAATTGGAAGCGGTTGGCATTACCGGTGACCGTGGATCACAGGTCTTTTTGGCGTTAAGTCAGAACCGCGAGAACGTGCGCGATCGCCAGAAATTGGCCAATGAAGAGATTGCTACTGGCTCCAGCATTACCGATGAGTACAATCGGAAGAATGAAACCTTGCAGGCCAATCTTCAAAAGCTTGGACGCTACTTGAGATCCAAGTTTATTAATAGCTCTGCTTTAAAGTTCCTGGAAGATATGGCCCGTGCTGCGGCCAAGTATGTCCAAGTGCCTTTAAGCAAACAAATAGAGGAGGAACGATTGGAATTACGCAGACTTCAGTTTAAACTTCAGGACGTGCGACTGGAGCAAGATGAGCGAATTAAGATCATTGATTCTCTAAAGGCGCGTTATCCAGGCTATTTGGAGTTTGTAGATTCTGAGACCATCAGCAATGAAGAACTCAGCGAAGCCCTCAGAAAGGTTAATGAGCAGCTGAAAAATCGTCGCGTTCTTCAGGAGCAACAGGAGGAAGTAGACGCAAATCAAGAAGGTCTAGACCGTGCCCGCATTAAAAGTGAAGAGCTGCTAGATCGTGTCCGGCTCCAGCTGGCCAAAGTAGCCGATGCTAAAGGAGTAGACACCTCCAATATGAACCTGACGGATCCCAGGCATATCATCCACGAGGCCCAAATTCTATTTAAAAAGTACGGCTCCGAATTGGGAGATCTTTGGTCCGAGGCTCATAAGCTCGGACAGTTGGCAGGTGAATACACTTCTCATCAAAAAGTAATTTTTGCTTGGGAAGAACAATTAAATGAAGCCTTAGCCGAACGCGATCGCCGAGTGAAGATATTGGGCGTAAACCTAAAAGAGACGGAAGAGGCTATTGCTACTGGTGAGAAGTCATACTTGGAGCAAAGGGGGGCCGCACTTGCTCATAAACTTGGAGTAGAAGCAAATGCTTTGCTTTTGGAATACTACCGCTCAGATTTTAAGTCCTTCCAAAGCTTTGAAGCGGAAAAGCTCAAGGCCGCTGGTCTGTTAAACGAGGAAAAGGGCAAGCTTTTAGATGAGGAACTTTCGGTTCAATCGGATGAGCGCCGCAAGGCTCAAGAGCAGA
>CATMQD010000242.1 GCA_950073045.1 uncultured Flavobacteriales bacterium
CGCTTCTAGGTATTCTTGAGCCAGCACACTGCGGGCTTTATCTTGCCAAAAGGCATCACGATCGGTAACGCTGTACACGATTATATCTTCATGCATCACATCGTGACTCTCCTCGCTGGGGTAGACCAATAGCTTGTCCGCACGGTATTGATGTTCATCAACTAAGGTTTCTAACTTATTTACAATGTTTGCCGCTCGGTCGCTCGGACTAAAAGGCCCTAATTTGTTGTAGATGTAAAAAACCGTGTCTTCAAAAAGCACTACTGGCATACCGGGGGTGCTTGCTCTAAGGGAGTCTACTTGTAATTGAATACGGCTATCGCGATCCTCCTTTGCTTTTTGCAAAGAATCTAATCGGGCTTGTAACCTTGCCTTTTGCTGCGCTTCATTCGCCTGCAGGGTGGAGATTTCTTGCATTAAGGCGGCTTCCGCTAAGCTATCTGCCAATAGAATAGAATCTACTTGCTTTAATAAAACCTTAGACTGTTCTTGCTGCACATCGAGCAGACTGTCTTGCAAAGCGGCTTGTAGGCTATCTTGGGCTAAGCCCTTAAAAGCGAGGCTTATTAAAAGTATGGAGGTGAGTAATTTAGGGATTCGTGTAGCGCTATTCATGGAGCTTGCCAGAAGTTTCGATGCTATTTTTTGCGAAGCCTAAAGATGGGGAATAATTCTGATTCGAATTATTTTATCTTTAAAGCTCAAATCTATTTTCGTGAACCAACCGCCGATTCCCCAGTCCTTATTAGGGCTGCTAATCCTTTTGCTTTTAGTTCCATCTTTAAGATCCCAAGACTTAGTGCAAGACCGCTATTCACGGGTCTTATCGCTTTCTTATTCTCCCTTATTCATTGGGAAGATTAGCGTAGAAAGTGAATATCACCAGATGGATAGTTTGGCGATAGATGAGGTGGATCCAGCTGTATTGTCTAATCAGTTGAGCTTCGCCTATCTAAAAAAAGTAAAACCCTGGTTTGCATTGGGCCTAAAGCTCTCCTATTCGTATAATACTGGAACTTATTACCCACAATCCAAAGGTTTTAGACGGTGGGTTACAAATGACTTGGGTAATGAGGAGTTCCTAGATAGATATGGCAGTTTGCAGCAAAAGATTGGTGATCTATCTCTTTTTACAGAATTTGATATGATAGCCCGTAATCCTGATGATGCTTTAATTTTTGGACTTGGTTTTAATGGAGCCATAATGCAACGGAGGGATCTCTACCTCGAGCAGTCGCCCAGTTCGGGCTATATATACCGTGGATTAGAGCGAATTAGAATTGCCAGGGTATTTCGGATTTGGTTTAGCCTAGAATGGGAAGAGTACTTAGGCAAGAATTGGGGATATCGATTACATGCCGGTGCCTATGCGCCATTTTGGTTTAAACCCACGCGCATACATTACGCTACAGATATAAGAGAGGGCGTAGACTTTGGAGAGAGTACCATTAGCAGGGGTGGACAAATTAATGGAAGAACCTATAAGGAGCGCTTTCAATTATCAGCTTTGTTTGCGGGTGTTTCGGTGATGTATCGCTTTTAGGATGAGGGTATTCTGGACTATTTTTTTAACGGTTTCTATTAATGCGCTTTGGGCTCAGGGCGAACTTAAGCTGGTTCGGGTTTCGGATACTAAGACCAATATGGGTTTGGCCTATACCTATTTACAAATAAATGATAGAGCCTATAGTACGGATGATGAAGGAGAAGTTTTTATTTCTATCCAGAAGGGGGATAGCCTTTGCTTGAGCAGGATTGGTTATCACGATACTTGCTTGGTTTATACAGGTGATGAGCGGCTTAATCTGGCCTTAAGGAGGCATTCAGAAATATTGCTGGAAGCCCAAGTCTTTGACGATCGAGGAGCGCATGGTAAGAGGATGATGGAGCAAAGGGTGACCAAATTGGTGGCCTATTCTAAGGATTTAGAAACTCGGGCTTTAGTGCTAGGAGAAGAAGATTTGTTAAAAGGTTTACAGTTTTTACCCGGGGTACAAGCTGGAACTCCCGGTAGTGCAAATATTCATGTGAGGGGAGGTTCTAATTACCAAAATCAGATATTACTAGATAATATTCCAGTTTATAATGTTTCGCATTTACTAGGTTCCACCTCGCCTTTTCCAAGTAGGAGTATAGAATCGGTAAGTTTATATAAAGATGCGATACCAATTGATTTAAATGGTGGCAGTAGTAGCATGATAACCATGGCTACCCCGAATGGGATAAGAACCAAAAGGAGGGGCTCCTTAGGGGTGGGTTTTGGTTCCTTAAATATGGATATTTCGCAGCCCCTTATAAAGGAAAGCGCATCCATAGACTTAGCTGCTCGCTTCTCCTCCACTGGGGTGGGCACCGCTTTGAATACCCTTTTTAACTATGCCACTGGAGAGGTAAATATTCATTCATTTGAAGATATTCTGTCGAATGTAAATTGGAAACTGCCCAATCAGAACCAGTTAAAGTTTACTTTCTATTATTCGGGAGATGCTTTTTTAAGCCGATACAGCTCTGGATTCTCGGGTAATTCTGAAAGTCGCAGAAAGTTCTTTAATCGAAATCTAGCCTTTGGTTTAAATCATAAGCGCCAAGTTTCAAAGAGATCATTTATAAATCAACAGGTCTATTATACACGCTTTACCGCTGGGGAGGAGGATTCTGATGAATATCGTGGAAACCAATTTAATCTGCAGACTTCATTAAGTGAGCTGGCCTATCATCTTCAATTTCGACATTATTTCTCGCCAAAAAGGGAATCCGTATTAGGCTTTAAGCCTAGCATTACTTCGATTCAATACCCTCAGTGGAGTTTAAAGGATACTTATGAGCGTAAGGATACTTCCTATTTGGGTTCGACTTATCAACTCTTTAATGCTGCTACTTATTATCAAGAAAATTGGCAACTGAATGATTTGTGGAGCCTTACTGCCGCTATTAGACTGCAGTTACATGAATTAAAAGGAGGGAAAGCACAAGCCTTATTACTACCTCGGTTATCTATTACTTTCAATCCCAATTCAAACTTAGGTTTTGTTCTCGCTTACGATGAGCTTAGTCAAGCGATGCACCGTCAGCGCTGGTCGAACTTTGTAGGAATGGTGGACTTGGCCTTTCCTTCCAGTTCTAGATTCCCAGTGGAGCGTACACGTCAGATTAGTGTTTCTGGGGCTTGGGCTAATGAGAGGGTAGGCTTTAGTTTGCAAGGCTTTTATCGGCATTTAAGTAATAGCCATGCTTTAGCGGATCATGCTCCACCTTTTTATTTCAATTCCTTTTACGAGCAAAGTAGTGATGAGGTGCTTAGTAGACCTGAGGATTATCTCGAGCAGGCCAATGGCTATTCTTATGGATTGGAGTCGGGCTTTAATGCCGGCCTAGGTAACTTCACCTTCGATTTATCCTATGCATGGACCAATGCCTTTCGGCAAAGTGAGCTCATTAATAATGGAAAGGCGTTTAAATATGCTTTTAATCATGAGCATAATTTGCGTTCCAATCTTTCCTTCAAGTTTAAAAGAACCAGCATTGGTAAGGTAGTAGCAATAGGTTTGTCGTGGTTTTATGGATCTGGTCTTTACACCACTTTCCCTCTGCACTATAGTCCTCAGCTTGATATTCCTTCTTCTAGTCAAACTATGCCTCTTCCATTTGGTCGCAATGAATTAAAACTGCCCTCCTATCATCACTTGGATTTTGTGATAAGTACTATTAAAGAAACTGATAAAGGGGTTCGGACTCTAAGCTTTTCGTTTTTCAATGTTTATATGACAGAAATCCCATTTTATTACATCTGGAGTACAAGTGGCTCGTTTTCCGGTTCTAAAGCCACTTTGCGCATGGAAGGCATGGTGCCCATATTGCCCTCTGTTATTTATAAATACCGCTGGAAATGATAAAGAAAGCCTTGTTTTTTAGTCTCCTTGTTTTGCTTTCAGCCTGTTTGCAATTTGATGCACCATTGCCAGAGTTCGAAAAAGAGCTCTTACATAATGTGATTTTGAAGGGGGGGAATTCCGAGGCAAAGACTAGTGTTTGGGTAGGTTGGACGAATTATGGTCCGAGCGGTGGCTATGATGAAGAGGCCGCCGCCAGGGTTCTTATGGAAGATCCCCAAGGTTTCTGGGATACCGCCGAGTATGATGAGGATGGCTTTTACTATTTGGATCCGATTTCCAATACGGGTGAAACGATTAAGGTCCGCATAGATCGGCCCGAAGGTGTATTTGAAGATTCCCTTTATTTTCCAAAACCTTTGGAATTGCAGTTTGATAATCCAGTTTATGTGGGCTCCTTTAATGGAGACACTTCTTATTTAAAATATCGAACCGATGTTCAAATCCTTAATCGAGATAGGCGTCAGAAGACCTTTAACCTTCAGCTAGGTTTATTATTCGGATCTGAGAACAATCGTCGGGCGGATTACCAGAGCTCTAACTTTGATCTGATTTATTTGGCACTTCCGGGAGCAGAAGCGGCTTGGCCAGCCCGTGGTCTATTTGTATTTAATTTGGAAGAAGGCGAATCGGCTCAGATTTCAATTTATCACAGCTTTGAAGAAAATCGCTTTATAATTAACACCTTTTCTCAATCGCTATTCGATAATATCCTTAATCAGGTAAACTTTGAATACAATGGAGGAGGCATAATTAGTGCTTCAAATCAGGACTTGGGATTTGCCCAAACATTGGGCTCATTTGGCTGGGTACATACCGACACTATTCTGGCTCCTTAAAAGAAGGGCTTGTGTTTTAGTGTTTACTGCTTCCACACAATCTCTATTCGGCCATTGGTTTTAGGATTGGAACGGAGCGACAATTTATGGTTGCGGATACCGTCGCTAATAATAATGGCGGTGGTGGCCGGTGGGATGCGCCCCTCACTTATGGCTATCATCTCAAGGTGATTGCTAATACCGGGCTTTACTTTTAAACGAATGGTTTTTGGTGTGGCCGAGAGGGTATAGTTTTTAATTAGCCAGGCCTCATTGTATTTGAGGGAAATGATGTCATTATCCACTTCTTGATCATCCCAAAAGGTGATGGTAATGTCTTCTCGGAATACCTCAATTTGCCCTTGGACCTCGGCTCTGCGCTCGTCTAGGGTGTCAACTTCTGCCACCAAGCTAGTGTCCGGATCTTCTTCTGGCGGACCGAAGCGCCCTAAAATCGCATTAAACTGTCCTTCTTTACCTACCGAAAACGTTTTACCAGCCAAGTG
>CATMQD010000243.1 GCA_950073045.1 uncultured Flavobacteriales bacterium
CGTAAGGAGCTTTACGAACGGATAAATCGTAGAGTGGGAATAATGGTGGCCCAAGGACTAATCGAAGAAGCGGAAGCCATGATTCCTTATCAAAGCTATAATGCCTTACAAACTGTGGGTTACAAAGAACTCTTCCCTTATTTTAAAGGAAACTATTCCCTCGAAATTGCACTGGATGAAATTCGAAAAAACAGTCGTCGCTACGCGAAGCGTCAACTAACTTGGTTTCGTCGCGAAGAAAATATGGAATGGTTTCACCCCCGCGAATGGGAAAAAATTCTAAATGGACACTAATAGTAATCCTTTGATAAGAGGGCTTTTAAGTCCGTTTAGCAGTCTTTATAATTTTATCACTTCCCTACGCAATCAAGCTTTTGACGCTGGACTTTTAGAGAAGTACCAGTCGCCGATACCCACTATCGCCATTGGCAATCTTAGTGTTGGCGGAACCGGTAAAACCCCCATGACCGAGTTCCTTATCAAAAATCTAAAAGTTGATAACAAAGCCGTGATTTCACGCGGATATGGCCGGAAATCTAAAGGATTGCTAAAAGTAGATCCCCAAGGTTCGGCCGTAGAATTTGGGGACGAAAGTTTACAGATAGCTCAAAAATTCCCCATTAAAGTTTGGGTTTCTGAAGAGCGTAAATTAGGCCTAAAGGCCGCCGAAGCTGAAGCTGTTGATCTCATTTTATTGGATGATGCTTTTCAACATCGTTATGTAAAAGCCAACCGCTACTTAATGCTTAGTCGATTTGACCAGCCCTTTTTTAGTGATCATGTTTTACCAGGAGGAAGTTTGCGTGAAAGCAGAAATGGAGCTCAAAGAGCCGACTTTATCATTTTTACTAAATGCCCATCCGAGCTTAGCGAAGAGCTAAAACAGGAATACCGATTTCGCTCGGCCTATTACAGCGATGCCCCGGTGCTATTCGCCGATTTAGTCTATGGTGATATAGAGGATCAAAATTCCAAGACAATAAATCAGGATCTACCAATTGTGCTCATTAGCGGCATTGCCGATAATTCTGCTCTGTTAAAGCACTTACAAAGTAATTTTAAAATCGCTGAAGTGCTTAGCTTTAAGGATCATCACGCTTTTAAAGCAGAAGATATTTCAGCCTATCTCGCTAAAGCAGAGGCCGGAGAAATTAATATAGTTTGTACGGATAAGGATCGCGTAAAGTTAGGCCCCTTAGCGGGAGATATCCCTTTGTTTTCTGTTCCAGTAGAACATCGATTCTCCCCCGAAGATCAAAAGCTATTATTAGATGATTTGCAAGGACTGATATCCTTTTAAAGCAAAATTCATTTTGCATCTTTGCAGCCATGGCAAATAATGATGTATCCGCTGCCCTGAGGGCGCAATATGAGCCTGTTATCGGTATTGAAATTCACGTTCAGCTCAATACCGCCAGTAAGGCCTATTCTTCTGATCCCACGGAATACGGAGCCTCTCCGAATACCCAAACTAGTCCGGTGAGTCTTGGACATCCTGGCACCTTACCGATGTTTAATGAATCGCAATTGCATGCGGCCATAAAACTAGGACTAGCAGTTGGAGCCGAAATTCGCGAGGTAAATGAATTTGCAAGGAAGAATTATTTCTATGCAGATTTACCCAAGGGCTATCAGATTACCCAGGACAAAACCCCGATTTGTAATGGCGGTTTTATTGAAGTTAAAGATGCTGATGGTAATCCCAAACGGATTAACCTTACTCGGATTCACATGGAGGAAGATTCGGGTAAGAGCTCCCATGATATTGATCCTTTCAACACCTTAATCGATTTAAACCGAGCTGGGGTTCCCCTTTTGGAGATCGTTACTGAACCTGATTTTCGTTCGGGGGAAGAAGCCTATCAGTACCTAACTGAAATGCAGCGCTTGGTACGTTACCTCGATATTAGCGATGGTAATATGGAAGAAGGTAGCCTTCGTTGCGACGTGAATATTTCGGTACGTAAAAAAGGAGTAGAAAAATTTGGTACTCGCGTAGAGGTTAAAAACTTGAACTCGTTCAGAAATGTGCAAAAATCTATCGACTATGAAGTAAATAGGCACATTGCTCTAATTGAAGATGGCGGAAAAGTTACCCAGCAAACCCTCACCTTTGATGCGAGTCGTGGTAAAACTCAACTGCTAAGGGACAAAGAAGAAGCGCATGACTATCGTTATTTCAACGAGCCCGATTTACAGCCCGTGATTGTAAAGGAGGAACTTATTGAAAGAATGCGCGCCTCGATGCCTCCCCTACCAAAAGAGCTTTTTGCTAAATACCGTAAGCAAGGTTTAAATGAATACGATGCTTCTCTACTTACCGACAGTAAAGAGATTGCACTTTTTTACGAATCGATAATTGAGCATACCAAAAACTATAAAGCGGCAGCCAACTGGATGATGGGAAGCATTAAATCTTGGTTAAACGAGAGAGCAGCCCATATTCGTGAATTCCCAATTCCTGCAGCCACAATTGCGGAGCTTATTAAATTGGTAGACGATGGTAAAGTGAGTAATACCGCCGCTAATGGTGAGCTATTTAAAGCCTTGCTAGAAAGTCCTGAAAGCTCTGCTGCCGCCTTGGCGGAAGAGAAAAATCTAATTCAAGAGTCCGATGCTGGTGAATTGCAAACTTGGGTAGATGCTGCCCTTGCAAAATATCCAGATAAGGTTGAAGAATATAAAGCCGGTAAAAAAGGTTTAACCGGTTTATTTATGGGAGAAGTGATGAAGCTTTCCCGCGGAAAGGCCGATCCTAAAATGGCCAGTAAACTAGTCCAACAATCATTGGAAAAATAATCAAATGAAGAAAATCTTAAGTCTGGGCCTAGCCCTTAGTCTTTTTACCGCTTGTAACACACAACCCGAAGCCGGGGTAACCGATTTAAAGGTTAGTGCCAAAGGTTCTAAAGAAATTGTAATTGAGAGCTTACCTGCAAACTCTGATGTTAGGGTTATTGATACCGTTCAATCAGAGGATGGCAATTTCGAAATCACCTTTCCGGTTGATACGCCTAATTTCTTTTTGGTTACAACCGATGGAATTCGGGTACCATTCTTTAGTCGCGGTGGCGAACAAATTTTAATAGAGATCGATCCCCTCGTTACCGAGGTAGATCGAGGCTATCACATCAAAGGGAATAAAGAAAGTACACGTTTACACGATATCAATAGCATGTTGCTAGAAGCAAATCGCAAGGTGGATAGCCTTTCTCAACTTCGCAATATGTACCGCGATAGCGCCAATAATATGGAAGTAGTACGCCGTACCCAAAAGGATTTCGAGAACATCCTTAATAATGGTACCGAGCGCTTAATTCAACTTTTGGAAGAGGATCCCGCGAATTTATCCAACATCTTCGCCTTCCAAATGAATCTTTACAATAATCCATTCTTAAATCCCGATAAGCATATGGAGTATTTTGTTGAGGCAGACTCCATTTTAAATGCGGAATATCCAGGTAATGCTCATGCGGAGACTTATCGTAAGCAATTTGAAAGCATGAAACAGCAAATGGCCGCTAGTCAGATGAGTCAAATGCGTCAGGATGCAATTGCGGTTGGCAGCCCTGCTCCAAACATTAGCTTACCAAAGCCTGATGGCAACATGCTGAGCTTATCTGATTTAAAAGGTCAAGTAGTATTGGTAGACTTTTGGGCCGCTTGGTGTCGTCCATGTAGAATGACCAATCCTCAATTGGTAGAACTATACAATAAGTACAAGGATCGTGGGTTCACGATTATGAGTGTTTCTTTCGATGGCCTTAAAAACCAGCAGAGTCCTAGTCAGGATTGGCTTAAAGCAATTAATGATGATGGATTAGTATGGGAACATCACGTAAGTGACCTAAAAGGTTGGAACAGTGCTGCTGCTCAAACCTATGGTATCCAGAGTATCCCTTACACCGTATTGGTAGATCGGGAAGGAAAAATTGTGGCTAAGCAAATTACTCCGGCCCAACTTCCTGAATTACTAGAACCGATCCTCTAAATACAGCATAAGGTCGCGAAGGCGGTGCGAATAGCCCATTTCGTTATCGTACCAGCCTACCACCTTAAGCATGGGTCCTAAAACCGTTGTAAGCTCTTCATCATACCAGCATGAATAGCTACTACCAATTACATCTCGAGAAACGATAGGATCACTAGTATAACCCAAATAGTGTTTCAGACTAGATTCTGAAGCTTCTTTAAAAGCATTATTAACCGCCTCCACTGAGGCGGTTTTTTTTACGGTAAAGGTGATGTCGGTTAAACTACCATCTGGTACTGGAACACGGATTCCTGCCCCTCCGATTGCCCCTTCTAAATGAGGAAATATGCGGGTTATAGCTTTTGCTGCCCCTGTGGTGGTGGGCACAATAGATTCTGCCGCTGCTCTTCCTCTACGAAAATCTTTATGCGGTCCATCTTGCAATTGTTGATCGGTGGTATAACTATGCACCGTGGTTATAAAAGCGTGCTCAATTCCACATAAGTCTTCTACCACTTTGATAAGTGGTGCAGCACTATTAGTTGTACAGGAAGCATTAGAGAGGATACGATCATCATGCTTAATGCTAGACTCATTTATCCCCATTACAATGGTTTTCAAATCATCTTGTGGTGGAGCACTCAAAACTACCTTAGGCGCAAGTTTAAGATGATCTTGTAAATTTTCAGATTTACGATATAGTCCAGTGCTTTCTAATATTATATCGAGGTCTAAATCTTTCCATGGCAGCTTACTCACATGTGGCTCGTGGAATAATAAAATATTTCGGTCACCAACTTGGAGTTGCTCATCTTGGAGTGAGATCTCTTGCGGAAATAAACGATGGGTGGTATCGTACTTTAAAAGGTGAGCCATGTTTTTGGCACTTGCCAAATCGTTAATAGCTACAATTTCAAAACGACTGTCTGCTGCAAGTACTCGTAAGAAGCTTCGACCAATTCTACCAAAACCATTGATTGCGATACGCATATAATACTGAGATCTATTGTAATGTTTGAGCGCTCAAAGCTACTATATATCATTTAGCCAAGGGCCAAGATCTAGCGGAGCTATCCATATTTATAGGCATAAAAAAATCCGTTCCGGCTAAGCCGGAACGGATTAAATATTTAGTGTAAGCTACTTAGTGCTTTACAATAAGCTTTCCAGTTTTAACCTCTTGACCGTTGATTACAGTCACAAGGTAGTTACCAGTTTTCAAATTGTTAA
>CATMQD010000244.1 GCA_950073045.1 uncultured Flavobacteriales bacterium
TGTTCTTTCGCTTCGATCGATTGTTGTTGTTGCTGCGCTTGCGTTTGTTGTGATTGTGGTTATTGTTGTTTTGCACCAATTCACGTTTTTCGGAGAGACTTACCCCTTCGGTGTTTAAAGCGCCTTCTGAAAGGTCTTTAAGGTTGTTAAGGATAACATCATCTTCCACATTATCTTTATTCCACACCAGGTAATTTTTCTTCATCACATTACCGATGCTTTCAATAAGCGCTTGCTTTTCTTCGCCTTCTTCTAAAGTTTTGGCATAATCTACCATGCTTCGGGTGATGTTGCCATAATGGCGATACCGTCGTGTGGTTTTAGGATACTCCACAGGCTTGGGCTTTTCCATTAAGCTTTCTGGCGCCGGAGGAGGGAAAGGCGAATCCACGTCTAATTTAAAATCAGACATTATATAAAGGTGGTCCCAAAGTTTGTGCTCGGGATCCTCATCTACTTCATAAACCTGTGGATTTAGGTTTGCGATAATTGCAATGAGGTTTTTCGCTTGTTTATTGCGGTCTTCCCGATTTTCGATGGTTAAAAGATAATCAACCATGCGCTGTACATTCCTTCCGTATTCTGGAATGATCATTCGGGGTCTACTGGTATTGTACTCCATAATTATAAGCAGGCAATATAAAAAGTGAATGTCAGAGTATTGCCTTTGATGCGTGAAAAAACAAATATAATGATTGAAAGCGAGTCAAATGGTCTTCAAGCTCTAATCAGCCCAAATTGGCGATTGAGTTTTATTATTATAAGGATGAGTGGATTATCTCGTTGGGCTCGTAACTAGATTTTCTCCAATTTGGCAAATTTCAGCAAGAGCTTTTTTTCGCCAGCATTGGTGAAGTTGATGATTGCTTTTTTATTGGCGCCATTTCCTTCCATAGCTTTAATCTCGCCCAATCCAAAACGGGGGTGTTTTACTTTCTGTCCTACATCGAGGTCGGTATGAATCTCGAAATTTCCAGTTGTGCTGCTGTCATTGGGACTTAAACGCTTCATTCCCGCTGGCGGCCTGCTAGGAGTGCGTGGGGCATTACGTTGTGCTTTTGGCGATCTACTGCGCTCTCCACCTGGGGAACGGAAGGAGGTACCTTGACTATTGGATCTTTGAGCAGGAGGATTTCCTGTATTGGGGCGATTCTGGCGGAAGCCATGTAACTCTTCTGGTGAAAGGAAGGGACTAAACTCTGGAGTTTCTTGATGTACAAAACGCTCGTCTATTTCCTCTAAGAAACGTGAAGGTTCATTATCAACCAGTTTTCCCCAGCGGTAACGCATTTGGGTATAGGTTAAATACGCTTGCTTTTCAGCTCTAGTAAGGGCTACATAAAAGAGACGGCGTTCCTCTTCAAGATCGGCGCGACTATTTACGGTCATCATACTCGGGAAGAGGTTTTCTTCCATCCCCACAATAAATACTACCGGAAACTCCAGGCCTTTGGCCAAGTGAATGGTCATCAGGGAAACCTTGTTTTGATCATTCGGATCATCCTTATCCTGATCTGTAAGCAAGGCTACATCCTGCATAAAGGCTTCTAATTTAGGATTGCCGTCCTCAATTTCAGCCTGACCTTCCACAAACTCTTTTACGGAGTTGAGCAGTTCTTCGATGTTTTCTACCCGACTAACACCTTCCGGAGTTTTGTCTTCCCCTAAGGTTCGCATTAAACCTGAGGTTTTCGAGATTTGAGTGACTACCTCAAAAGCATCGGAATTTTCGGCAAGAATACGATAGCTGTTAACCTTGGTAACGAAATCCTTAAGCTTGTTTACCGCTCCACGGTTGATTCCCAAATCGGGGAAGAAGTCGATGTTTTCTAAAATCTCCCAAATGGCCCGACTTTCCTGATTAGCCTTTACGGTAAGCTTTTCTACGGTAGTGTCGCCAATTCCTCTTTTCGGATAATTGATAACTCTACGGAGAGCCTCTTCATCCTTAGGATTAATGGCTAACCGGCAGTAGGCTAATAGGTCTTTTACCTCCTTACGTTGATAGAAAGAGAGTCCGCCGTAAATACGATAGGGTATGTTTTTACGGCGTAGGTTGTCTTCCATGGCCCTGCTTTGGGCATTGGTTCGATACAGAATGGCGAAATTGGAATAATCCAGTTTCTCATTCATCTGCTTTTCGAAAATGGTTCGCGCTACAAAGGCGCCTTCATCCGAATCACTTACCGTTTTATGGAGAATGATTTTCTCGCCACCATCATTTTCGGTGAAAACGTTTTTAGGCAGCTGGTTTTTGTTTTTCTCGATCAGACTATTGGCGGCTCCTACGATATTCTTGGTACTGCGGTAATTCTGTTCCAGTTTATAAACTTCCACATTATCGTAATCGCGCTGATAATTGAGAATATTCTGAATATTCGCTCCCCGGAAGGCGTAAATACTTTGGGCATCATCGCCCACTACACAAATATTTTGAAAACGATTGGCCAGTGCTTTTACAATTAAGTACTGAGCGTGGTTGGTATCCTGATACTCATCTACCAATATGTAGCGAAAACGATCTTGGTATTTGGCTAAAACTTCAGGAAAGTTCCTAAGTAGGAGATAGGTATTAAGGAGGATATCATCGAAGTCCATCGCTCCGGCGCGAAAGTTCTTTTCGTTGTAGGCATTAAAAACATCGCCTAATTGGGGCATTCGTGCTGAGGCATCCTGCTCTTGTAAATCAGGACTATTATAATATTCCCTAGGGGTGATTAGGGCATTTTTAAAGGATGAAATCCTACGAGCCACATTTCCCGTTTTATAGATGTCTTTATCGAGATTTAGCTCTTTAATAACATTGTTGATCGCTTTTTTGCTGTCCTCCGCATCATAGATAGTGAAGTTTGAGGGATAGCCGAGGAGGTGTCCTTCCACTCGAAGGATACGTGCAAAAACGGAGTGGAAAGTTCCCATCCAGATGTTCTTCGCTTCCGAGGGACCAACGATTTTACCAATCCGCTCTTTCATCTCGCGAGCCGCTTTATTGGTAAAAGTTAGGGATAAGATATTAAAGGGATCCACTTTTTTCTCCGCCATTAGATAGGCGATCCGAATGGTAAGTACTCGGGTTTTCCCCGATCCTGCACCGGCAATTACCATGATAGGCCCTTCCGTAGCCTCTACTGCTGCCCGCTGTGGCGGGTTCAATCCTTCCAGAATGTCGATCACGAAAATGAATTTTAAGAGGTGGCAAAGGTGGCTAAATGATTTGTGATTTGAAAAGCCTTAACCGATGAGGTGGTGATTCAAGCCTCGGGTAGAAGTTTTAGTATCGACAATGATTGTAGATCGACAAAACGTTAAATTTTTAAAGTATGAATAAGCACCTCTTTTAAATTGATATTGGTAAATACTAGGGTTTAATCTTAATCGATTAAAAATGAGTTTGTTGATTATCCTTGTTTTGAGGCTTGTGAATGGAGGTTTAAGATAATTTGTGCTTAAAAAAGAGTGAAAATTTCTTTTACTTTTGAAAGCGAAATACCCCCGATTGTTTAATCTGAAATTACACTCTTATGAAAAGAGCGATTATGTACAGTTTGGGGCTTATATTGTTAGGTCTGATTGCAAATGCGCAAATCTACACTCCTTATGGTCAAATACAAGGAAGTTCCGGTTACCCCGGCGCTAATGGCGGGAATTTAGGAATAGGTTTAAATTCTCCACAAGCTCGTTTACACATTAATGCGGATGCCAGCAGCGCTGCCAATGCTTTTTCTCCGCCCTTAGCCTTCTCTATTAATAGCACTAGAGTTTTAAGAACAAATGGTTCATTAGTTAATAATTTCAAGGTTTTAACCATTAACCAAAGAGCCATTAACGAATATGGTAATTCTATAAGTGGCTCAAAAATTGAAACATTTCGTCTTTTTGGAGACGGGTCAATCGAGTCTGATGGGGCTTTTCAAGCTAATTCATTTAGCTGTGGGAATTTGTCTTTGGCCAATTCTTCCTTAATTAATAGTATGAATGGTTTTTCAACTGGTCTGCGGTTTTCAACGGGAAATAAAATGATTTTAGGGCCGATTGATTATAACTCTAGTACATTAAATCCGCAAGGTGCTTACAGTGTTTTTATAACGGGTGGATTAATGGCAGAGGAAGTCTCAGTGAAATTGACTGGTGACTGGCCGGATTATGTTTTCGCACCAGATTATGAGCTGATGAGTTTGGTCGATTTGGAGCTGTATCTAATTGAACACCGACATTTGCCAGGTTTTGAAAAGGCAGAGCTTATTAGTGAGCAAGGACAGAATATCGGAGAGAATCAAATTAAATTGCTTGAAAAAGTGGAGGAGCTCACGCTTTATGTGATCGACTTGAATAAGCAATTGCTTGAGGCTCAGGCAGAGATTGAAGCGTTAAAAAGTACATTAAAGGATGACTAAGGGCTTGTTTATTATCAGACCGTTTCTCTTGTTGCTATTTGCTGTAGGCTTAATTTTAAGCTCCTGCCGCGAGGAGAAAGAAGAGGAGAAATGTTGGGATCCTGCAAATCCCGATTGTGAGAATTATGATCCTTGTTATAGTGTGGGGGAGGTGAGTGCTAATTTTCTTATTGAAGGGCAGTTAGTTGTTCTTCCTCAGCATCGTGATATTTTCATAGAGGATACTCTATTTATAAGCGGTAACTATTTGCGGTTTAAAGCCCTTGAGAAGGAAGCTTACTATAAGTGGTATTTAGGAAGTGAGTTGATCGAAGGATACGAGGACTCTTTGGTTATTAGAAGGCTTATTGATTTGCCACCAGGCTTGTATCCTGCCTCATTGGTGGTGGAGAAAAGTCCTAATTACGATTGCCATCCCCAAGACGATGGAAGAGATTCGGTAATTAAGTATTTCCGTGTAATAGATCCTTGTGATTTAATGATAAACAATCGTTTCAGGGGGGTCTTTGATGATCTGCCAGAGGACTCGATAGAGATTCAATTCGTTTTCGCTGATTTTCATTTCCAAAACCCACCTTGTTCTGAATATTATTTACACGGAATAAACCTTATGGGACCTAGTTTGGATCCAGAATCCAAATATGATACTATTAAAACTGATGCTTGGGGTTTAGTCGATAGTCGCGTAGATTGGGTTGGTTCAGGAGGATCGACTTTAAA
>CATMQD010000245.1 GCA_950073045.1 uncultured Flavobacteriales bacterium
TTCCCCCCGAGGGGGGCGATGGTCCCGCCTGGATTAATTTATAGGTGAATCAACAGGCGGCACTCTGATGGATTGAATAATATGGTGGATTGGGAATATCGAGACTCCTGTTTTATCGTGCTCGCCTTTGATAAAGTACACTTATATTCTATTAAGACTTTCGATTGGAACCACTTCCAATTAAAGCACTCTTACAACAGCATACACAGCTGTAGTCGCGGTCTGTTTTTAAGCAATACCTATAACTTCCAAAACGATTCTGCCTTTCGTATTGCCTCATTAAATTATTCCAACTCTAATCACATAAAGGAAAGAACAATCTTTGAAGAGCAGAACTGGGAGGGTAAAAGCGCTTCTCACCTTAGGCACGAATGGTTAAGGATTGAAGAAGATGGCATATTCATTTGCAGACCTTTTACTTTGGAGATTAGACATTTAAACTTTGAAGGAGAGTTGATTAAGGAAAAATTGGTGAAACACCCCTCCTTCCAACTTCCTTCTGTTGATTCCCTAAATGCTTTGTACCATCAATATACAATAAATGGTAAAAAAGGAGCTATAACTGCCATGATTGAAGAATTAAGAAATTTTGATTATCTCGAGAGAATATTAAGCGATCAAAACCAAGTCCTAATAAGCGTAAATCCTCGCTTAGAGAATGCTAGAGTTATCCTTAGGTTGAGCAAAGAAGAACTCGAAATTCTATCTATCGACACCCTTTACATGGAAATGTTTGATAATGAGTGGAAGCAAATTAATGGAAACCAGTACAGCAATTCTCTTTTTCCTTTGCGGCTCGATTTTAATCAAGAACTGCTTTTTTTAGACAATCGCTTGCTATCGATCCTAGAAATGAACTATTTCCCTGAAGGCCAGATTAGTGGAGACATTTACCTAAAAGGCTTTGAAGAATACGTTCAAAAGAATGCAATTCAATATTCATTTCTTATTCATGAGCTTAAATAAAACTACCAAGGGCCTCCTAGTCACTTTAATATTTTTCATTAGCCCAGTTATTTCGATAAAGGCACAAAGTTTCGTGGTGCAGGCCGACACCCTGAAACTAGAGCTATGTGATTACAATCGTCAGCCTCTTGAATTTCAATGGAACTCGAAAGATACCGGTACGCTGAGACTTATTGTTTTCAATGAATATTCCTGTTTTAAGTGTATCCAGAATCTGGATTCATCCCAATACGAAGAAACTATTTACATCACCTATCCAAGCGCCAGCTCCTTTAAAAACCGAAGGATGGTACTAGCCTATGAAGTTCATAAAAAGGCCAAGCTCTTCTTTAGCTCAGATCTTATGGTTAAACATAAAAGTGATACCCTATTCCACTTTAAGGAAGATATTGGTCCAGTTGTTTTAGAAGTGAAATGGCTTGAATAGGCAGTGATCGCCTAATCCGGGAATACCCTCAATAAAAAAGCCTGGTACGAAATTCAAATTCCGGCCAGGCTTTAAATATGGAAGCGCCTTTTATCAGCGCAAGCTTAAAAATAAGGGACTTAGAAATTATTCAAACTCTCGCAAGGTGCGGGTAATAATATCCACACAGTCTAAAAGTTGCTCTTCGGTCATAACCAAAGGTGGAGCAAAACGAATAATATTTCCATGGGTTGGTTTTGCTAATAAACCATGATCGCGTAAACGCAAGCATATATTCCAGGCGGTATCGCTTTCTGGTGAGTCATCAATAACAATAGCATTTAGTAATCCACGGCCGCGCACCAATTGAACAACTTTACTGCTTTCGATATACTCGTTCATTTTCGCTCTGAAAAGCTCTCCTAAACGACGAGCATTCTGGGCCAGTTTATCATCGCGAACAACATCTAAAGCGGTCATTGCTACGGCTACCCCTAATGGATTACCACCAAAGGTAGAACCGTGAGAACCAGGCTTAATAACATTCATTACCGTATCATCCGCTAAAACGGCAGATACAGGATAGGCACCACCACTAAGGGCTTTGCCTAGGATTAATACATCCGGACGAACATAGGTTTCGGGCTGGCGTTCGCAAGAAGCTTCGCAATTACAATTACCACATACTGCTAGTAAAGAACCTGTACGGGCAATACCGGTTTGAATTTCATCAGCAATAAATAATACATCATTCTTTTTACAGAGCTCTGCAACTTTACGCAAGTAATCGGCATCTGGGGTTACTACTCCTGCTTCACCTTGAATGGGTTCTACTAGGAAACCAGCTACATGATCGTCTTTTAAAGCTTCTTCCAAAGCGGCGAGATCGTTGTAAGGAATCGCCTCAAAACCTGGGGTATAAGGACCAAAACCGTCTTTGGCAACCTCATCATTGGAGAATGAAATAATGGTAGTAGTACGACCATGGAAATTATCTTTGGCTACAATAATCTTGGTTTTCTCTACTGGATAACCCTTTTTCTCTTGGCCCCATTTACGGCATATTTTAATTGCTGTTTCCACGGCTTCTGCACCAGTGTTCATGGGTAATACCTTATCGAAACCAAAGTAATCGGTGATGTACTTATCAAACTCACCTAATTTGGAATTGTAGAATGCACGAGAAGTTAAAGTGATCTTTTCCGCTTGCTCCTTAAGGGTATTGATGATTTTAGGATTACAGTGTCCTTGGTTTACCGCGGAGTAGGCAGAAAGAAAGTCATAGTAACGTTTTCCTTCCACGTCCCAGACATAAACGCCCTCTCCTCGATCTAAAACTACCGGTAGAGGGTGGTAATTGTGGGCTCCGTACTTATTTTCTAATTCCATCAAGTCCTTGGAGGACAAAGCTTGGGGATTGTCGATCATAGTATCTTTTTTGGATTTGAGATGATTGCTATCGCAGCGCGCAAATTAGGTATTTTTGCGCGCTCTATGGCAAGTAAAAAGTTATATCATCGCGGCCAAATCTGTAGTTTACGAATAACAGATATGGCTTTTGAAGGAAAAGGAATCGCAAAGGTTGAAAATGAGGGCAAGCGCTATGTGGTCTTCATTCCCAATACCATTCCTGGTCAGTTAGTAGAATGCCGAATGGTAAAGGTTAAAAACTCCTATGCCGAAGCGAAATTGATTAGGATCGTAGAGCATTCAGAATTAGAAGTTCCTCATAATTACGCCCCAATTCCTGGCGCCCCTTACCTATCCCTACCCATTGAAAAACAGCGCGAATACAAGCAGTCTACCACCTTGGAGCTCTATCGCCGAATTGGCAAATTAGAAGATGTAGAGTCTTATTTTGAGGAATATCTTGAGTCTCCGCGTTTGCTCCATTACCGGAACAAAATGGAATATTCCTTTGGATCGGTATATGTTGAGCCTGGCGAAGCAGAGTTTAAAGATGGCTTTGCACTTGGTTTCAAAAAGCGTGGACAATGGTTGGCGGTTGAGCCCTTAAGTGGCGATTCTGGAATGTTTGATGCTCAACTCGAGAACTTCCTTCCCAAACTTTCGCGATGGTTTGAAGAAAGAGGACATAGTGGTTGGCATGGTAAAAAGCACAGCGGCTTTTGCCGGATGTTGGCGGTGCGAAAAAGCTTTCGCGATGATCAGCTGCTCCTAAACTTTGTGAGTAGTAGCTCTGAATTGGAAAAATTTGATCGTGAGGCCTTCATCCAACTTTTTGAAGATGAATTTGGTAAGCGCTTGGGTGGATTAATTCACACCATTAATGATGATATCGGCGATCGTCCAAAGGCCAGTGAAGGCGAACGAAACCTTTTAGCGGGCAAAGAAGCGGTAGAAGAGTATATCCACGGATTGCGATTTGAGATAAGTGTGGAAAGCTTCTTCCAAACCAATCCTGCTTCTGCAGAGCTCTTATACCAAAAGGCATTGGATTATGTAAAAGAGGATAAACCCGATTCGAAGCCGGTAATTTTAGACCTTTTTGCCGGCACCGGTACTATCACTCAGCTATTGGCTCAAGCGGTGCCTAGCGCCGAAGTTATTGGAGTAGAAATTGTTCCAGAAGCGGTGGAAGATGCTAAGCGATCGGCAGAGGCCAATGGCTTTAAAGATTTAAAGTTCTTTGCAGCTGATGTGGGTAAGTTCCTTTTAGAGCATCCACAATATCAAAATCGTATTCACACTTTAACCCTCGATCCTCCGCGGGCGGGAATTGCCCCCAAAACCCTCCGTAAGGTAATTCGCTTAGGAGCAGAACGAATCGTTTACATTAGCTGTAATCCAGCAACCCAAGCTCGTGATTTACAAATATTGGCAGAATTTGGCTATGGCCTGAAAAAATTCTCCTTGGTAGATCAATTTCCGCATACCGCCCATATTGAAAGCGTGGCCTTATTTGAGAAAATTAGTCGTTAAAGAAACCTTTAAGAACCGTGCGTAAGCCTTTAACGGTAAAGAAAACGGCAACTAGCATTAGGAGAATAGAAACACCCAGCCAAATGTAATTGCCTTGTCGGGATGCCGGTAAACCTAAGGCTACATATAATGCGGGTCCGCTAAAAATTAAAGGAAGAGCGATTGCCATAAAACGCAATCCGTGCATGATTTTATCTCGATCTGAAGCCATGCCGCAATTTAGGAATATTAAGAGCGAATGCTACACATTCGTTAATTTGGAAAAAATTTAAATGTGAAGGTCTTAGGAATAATCCCCGCACGCTATCAGAGCTCCCGACTACCCGGAAAACCCTTAGTGGACATTAAGGGTAAAACCATGATTCAGAGAGTATATGAAAAGGCTAGTGAGGCCTTGGAAGAGGTTGTGGTTGCCACCGATGATGAACGTATTGAAGAAGTAGTGAAATCCTTTGGAGCTAAGGTTATAATGACCAGCACTGAGCATACTACTGGAACAAATCGATGTTTAGAGGCCTATCAAAAATGGGGACAAAAGGCAGATGTAATTGTAAATGTTCAGGGTGATGAACCCCTGCTCCACCCTTCTGAATTGGAAAAATTAGTGGCTCTATTCGAAAATCCGAATTGCGAACTAGGCCCTTT
>CATMQD010000246.1 GCA_950073045.1 uncultured Flavobacteriales bacterium
TGGCCATAGTATATAATGACCAATATGGCTAAAGTGTTGCTCCGCTGACTCTGCAGAAATTGATTCTTCGCCACTATGCGTTTGAATCTTGAACACGGAAAAAAGGATTAAAGGATTTGAAAAACAGTACCTAGTACGCTCCCTATAGTCGCTTTTAGTATTTAGTACGTTCGTTTCACTCACTTTTAGTAGAAGACCGGTCGCTTCGCTTCCTTCTAGATGTTAGACGCTAGACGCTCGCTTTGCTCGCTTTTAGACTTGATTCTGGTGGAATGCTGAGCATTGATAATAATGTATTATTTCTGTAGGGGGACGATCTTCAAGACTATGCTCTTGGTTCTAAGTTCTAAGTTCTCCCACAAAAAAAAACCACCCCAGCATAGCCGAGGTGGTTTCCGATTGTTTAAAATAAACCGTCTTATTTCAGTTCTGCGAACTGTGCTTCAACGAAATTTGTAAGTGCTTCACCATGCAAGAGGTTTTGTGCTAAGAGGGCTAAATCTTTCCCCTTCTTAATCATGGCATCACGCTGCGCTTCATCCTTTTCATCTAAAATCTTGCTGATTAAAGGATTGTTGGTATTCACCACTAAATTGTACATATCTGGCATATCACCCATGCCCATCATGCCGCCACCGCCGGTAGCTTGCATTTCCTTCATCCTGCGCATAAACTCAGGAACGGTAATGGTAAAGGGTGCTTCAGAGCTGTCCAAAGCTTCCATTACTACGGTGTAGCTGGCTTGGTCCACCTGACTTTCAATCATGGGCTTGAGCTTCTCTTTCTGCTCTTCGCTTAATAAAGAAACTTGCTCATCTTCCTTAGCAATCAGCTTATCGATGCTATCGCTATCTACTCTGGCAAATTTCACTTTATTATCGCCGCCCTCTAGCTTTTGCATAAGGTGACTTACCAAAGGACCATCCATTAAAAGTACATCGTAGCCTTTGTTTTGGGCCTTTTTAATGTAACTATGCTGACCATCCTTATGAGCGGCGTAGAGTACTACCAAGTTGCCATCTTTATCTTTCTGGCTCTCTTTGATCTTTTCTACATACTCCTCAAAAGTGAAGTGCTTGTCTTCTACATTCTGATAAAGCGCGAACTTCTGAGCCTTTTCAAAGAACTTATCATCGCTCAACATTCCGTATTCGATGATTACCTTGATGTCGTTCCACTTAGATTCGAAGTCCTCACGATCCTTCTTAAACAAGCTGCTCAGTTTATCGGCTACCTTTTTGGTGATGTGTCCGCTGATTTTCTTAACCGCACCATCGGCCTGTAAATAAGAACGAGAAACGTTTAGAGGGATATCCTTGGAATCGATAACCCCGTGTAGCAAGGTTAAGAAATCAGGAACTATACCTTCTAAATTATCGGTTACAAAAACCTGATTTTGGTAAAGCTGAATCTTATTGCGCTGTAAGTCCATATTGGGCTTAATACGCGGGAAGAAGAGAATACCATTTAAATCAAATGGATAATCAACATTCAAGTGAATGTGGAATAATGGCTCTTCGAAAGTATAGGGATAAAGTTGACGGTAGAATTCTTTATAATCATCATTCTCCAAATCAGCTGGCGCTTTGGTCCAGGCCGGATCGGTAACATTAATGATGTCGGCCACCTTTTTCTTGCTTTCCTTCTTATCGTCGCCCTCTCCTTCGGTTTCCGTAATTTCCTTTTCACCAAACTGGATAGGTACGGGCAGGAAGCGACAGTATTTCTTCAGCAATTCGCTAATGCGAGATTCTTCCAAGAACTCGGTAGAATCGTCGTTGATATGTAAAATGATATCGGTACCACGATCGCTACGAGCATCACTTTCGCTTAATTCGAACTCTGGATTTCCCTCGCAAGTCCAATGGGCTCCAGGTAAATCCGCTTTATGCGAACGAGAGATAATCTCCACCTTTTTGGCTACCATAAAGGAAGAGTAGAATCCTAAACCGAAGTGACCGATGATTGCGGCGCCATCTGCTTTTTCATCGTACTTCTTTACAAACTCCTCAGCCCCAGAAAAGGCTAATTGGTTGATGTATTTATCTACTTCCTCTGGACTCATACCAATTCCGCGATCGGAAATAGTAAGGGTTTTATTCTCCTTGTCCAGTTTAACTTGAATGGTAAGATCGCCAAGCTCCGCATCAGATTCGCCAATACGACTGAGGGTTTTAAGCTTTTGGGTAGCATCCACCGCATTGGAAACTAGCTCTCTTAAAAAGATCTCGTGATCACTATACAAGAATTTCTTGATGATCGGAAAAATATTGTCGGCTGTAACGTTTATTTTACCGGTACTCATAATTATTTTGATTTTTGGTCATCAGCCGAAAGGCAAAGCCTGTGCCGCCCAAAGTTAAACTGACGAATAGTCGTAAACTGCAGAAATAACAGTTCGGATGGACCTCCAGATTATTTATCAAAATGCCAGTGCTGACAACTTATCAGCCTATTGACAGGGCGCTTTAATAAACCCTGACAAGCATCATAGTTTGGAGATGAATCCGGTTGTAATCTTGCTTAAAATTTAAAAACACCATGAAATATACTAGCGCCGCTGAAGCCGTAAAAGTGATCCAAAGTAATGATCGTGTTTACGTGCATGCTGTTTCGATGGCCCCCCAAACCTTAATAAAGGCAATGACCGAGCGTCATGCTGAATTGCACAATGTAGAAGTAACTCATTTACATATTGAAGGTGAAGCGCCGTATGCGGATGTAAAATACAGAGAAAGCTTCCATGTGAACTCGCTCTTTGTAGGCGCCAATGTGCGCCATACCATAAAAGCCGGCAATGGCTCTTATACTCCGGTTTTCCTTTCGGAGATACCTTATTTATTCCGCAAAAGGGTACTACCTATTAATGTGGCGCTCATGCAGGTTTCCCCACCCGATAAACACGGTTTTTGCTCCTTAGGCACTTCCGTAGATGCCAGTTTAGCTGCGGCCCAAGCAGCAGATCATGTTATAGCTCAAGTAAACAAACAAGTGCCACGTACCCATGGCGATAGCTTGATTCACGTTTCAAAATTTGATGCCTTAGTAGAAGTGGATGAACCTATTCCCTCTCATGAGCCCGTGGCGCCAAGTGCGGTAGAAATGGAAATTGGTAAAAACGTAGCTTCTTTGGTAGAAGATGGTTCTTGCTTGCAAATGGGTATTGGTGCTATTCCTAATGCGGCTTTAAGCCAGATGGGTCACCTTAAAAACTTAGGTATTCACACCGAAATGTTTTCGGATGGTATCCTGGATTTAGTGGAGAAAGGAGTGATTAATGGTGCCGAAAAGAAAACCCATCCAGGGAAAATCATTAGCGGTTTTGTGATGGGCTCCCAACGTTTGTACGACTTTATTGATGATAATCCACAAGTGAACCTTTTGGATATTGGTTATGTGAATGATACTGCGGTAATTCGGAAAAATCCTAAAGCGATAAGTATCAACTCAGCGGTAGAAATTGACTTAACGGGTCAGGTTTGCGCCGATAGCATTGGTCCAAAGATGTATAGTGGTGTGGGCGGACAAATGGACTTTATTCGTGGAGCGATGTTATCTAAAGGCGGAAAACCAATCTTGGCCTTACCTTCTACCACTCGTCACGGTCAAACCCGCATTGTACCTTTCCTTAAAAATGGTGCGGGGGTAGTAACCACGCGTTCTCACGTACGTTTTATCGTTACCGAATATGGCATTGCTGATCTTTATGGGAAGACCTTAAAACAGCGTGCCGAAGCAATGGCGGGTATTGCTCATCCTGATCATCGCGAAAGCGTATTGAAGGACTATTCTGATGCCATCCACTAGGCAGCACAAATTTTAGTTTATTTGTGTTTAGCTTAAAGGAACACAAAAGCAGAATTATGAAAAGAACGGTTATTGCTGGTGTTGGTCACTATGTTCCTGAGAATGTGGTGACCAATGATGATTTGTCGCGGATTATGGAAACTTCGGATGAATGGATTCAGGAACGTACCGGAATAAAAGAACGCCGTTGGGTTTCGTCAGATGGTGAAGACACCACCTCTGGTATGGGTACCAAGGCGGCTAGAAATGCGATTGCGGATGCAGGTTTAAAACCTGAGGATATAGATTTTATCATTTTTGCTACTCTTTCTCCAGACTATTATTTTCCAGGTCCAGGAGTACAAGTACAAGAGAATTTAGGTATTGATACCGTAGGTGCCTTAGATGTACGCAACCAATGTAGTGGCTTTGTTTATGGCCTTTCGGTTGCTGATCAGTTTATTAAAACGGGGATGTATAAAAACATTCTTTTAATAGGCTCTGAATTACATAGCGGTGGTTTAGATAAAACCACTCGTGGTCGTGGCGTTTCGGTAATTTTTGGAGATGGAGCCGGTGCTGTAGTATTACAAGCCAGCGATGATCAATCCAAAGGCGTATTAACTACCAAATTACATTCGGAAGGCAAACATGCTAAAGAATTGGCCTTATTAGGTCCGGCTACTGCCCGTTGGGTAGACCGCATTATTGAAGACGCCGATCCTGAAGACATGAGCTATTATCCATACATGAATGGGAACTTCGTTTTTAAACATGCGGTAACTCGTTTCCAGGAAGTAATTATGGAGGGTTTGAATGAAATTGGAAAATCTCCAGAAGATATTGACCTCCTCATCCCTCATCAAGCGAATTTGCGTATTTCACAATATATCCAAGCTAAGATGGGATTAGCGCCGGAGAAGGTTTTCAATAATATCATGAAATACGGTAATACTACCGCCGCTTCTATTCCCATCGCTTTAAGCGAAGCCAAAGCCGCAGGTAAACTCAAAGAAGGTGACTTATTATGTTTGGCCGCCTTTGGTAGTGGCTTTACTTGGGGAAGTGCATTAGTACAATTTTAGTATTTAGTACGCTCCCTTAAGCCGCTTTTAGTATTT
>CATMQD010000247.1 GCA_950073045.1 uncultured Flavobacteriales bacterium
GAGCCCCCCTACAATTTTAGCATCTAGTATTCCTCCTATCGGGAAGAGAATCATGGGTAATAAGGCCGTAACTCCCAGGGGAATTAAATTGCTCATCCACCAACTCAGCATCCAGGCTAAGGTGCCTAAAACAAAGCTCTGTTCATTGTTTAAAATTGGGATAGACCATACTCCCAAAAAAAGCAGAGGACCTAAACTAAGGTATAGCAAACGCTTATTCATGGCCCGAATTTAAAGAATACCCTTGGTCTGAATATTTGGTCATTCCTCGAAATTAAAATTAAAACTTTCGGACTTTCCTTAAATTCGATTCAAATTCTAGATTGTGACAGATCCTTCAGCTCTACCGCAGGGCATTGATTTAATTTATAGATTCAATCCTCATGGTCAGATTACCTACCTGAATGAGCGCGCATTAGAGGTTTTTGGTGGGGTAGAACAGGATATTATAGGGAAGCCCTATTTTGAGTTTGTGCGCTCTGACTATCAGGAGCGCGTGGCAGAATTCTACCAAAAACAGGTTAGCCTTAAACAAAAATCGAGTTACTACGAATTTCCATTTATTGCAAATGGTCACGAAGTTTGGATTGGTCAAACCATCGAGCTTATTTGTAAGCAGGATAAGGTTGTTGAGGTATTAGGAGTAGCTAGACCCATTAGCGAGTTTAAAAAGGTAAAGGATGATTTGCGTAAAAGTGAACACCACCTTTTGGCCCTTCTTCAACATTTAGATGCTGCCATTCTAATAGAGGATGAAAAAGGCCTCATCCGATACGTTAATGAAAACTTTTGCGATTATTTCCGGATTCATCAAAAACCAAGCGAATTAATCGGGACGGTTTGTGCGAATTTAGGGGCCTCCATTATTCATCTTTTTGCCGACCAAGAAACCTTTGGGAGAAGGATTGGTGAGACCTTGCAGGCCCGGCAAATTGTGCGCTCGGAGCGGATTCCACTTGCTGATGAACGCGTTTTTGAGCGGGATTATATTCCCATGTTTATCGATAAAACCTATCAAGGCCACCTTTGGGTTTACCGTGATGTAACGCTACGCCACTTAACCGAGCAGGCACTCATGGAAAGCGAGCGAAAATATCGTGAGGTAATCCAAAACATCGATCTTGGTTTGATGGAGGTGGATAATGATGAAACCATTTTGTGGGCCAATGAATCCTTTTTGAAGTCTACGAATTATGACATGGAGGAAATACTGGGTAAGGATGCCAAAAATGTATTTCTAAATGAAGAGGATAGAAAATACCATGAGGAGCAACTTTCACAAACTCAGAAATTAAGAGAAGAAGGAGATACCAGCGTTTATGAACTTCCCATCCGAGATTCTAGTGGTGAGCGCTTATGGATGATGATTTCGGGAGCACCAATTAAGAATATTAATGGCGAGGTGATTGGCTCCTTAGGAATTCACCATAATGTGAGTCCACTTAAAAACTTGCAAAAGCAATTAGAGTATCGATTAAAGCTTCAATCCATATTATTGGACCTGGCCAATGATTTAATTCTTTTTGAACCAGATAAAGAACGCGAGGTAATTGAAAAGACCATGGCTAATATGGGCAGTTTCGTACAGGCTGATCGCGTATATATTTTCGATTACCATCACGATCGAAACACTACTAGCAATACTTATGAATGGTGCGCGGAGGGTATAAATCCCGAAATTGAAAACCTACAAGAAGTTCCTTTAGATGCGATTCCAAATTGGTATGAAACTCACTTGAGGGGTGATGCCATGGTTTACGATCGAGTGAAGGATTTACCAGAAAAGCATCCGGTACGAGAAATTCTAGAGCCTCAAGGAATTCAATCAATCATTACAGTTCCCATTTTCGGTAATGGCATTTTACACGGCTTTATTGGCTTTGATGCTGTGCGTAGTATAAAAAGCTGGACGGAGGATGAAACAGAGCTATTGAGTTTTATGGCTCAAATGTTGGCAGCCCATTATATCCGTCAGGATTTTGAGAAGAAATTAAGCGCGAGTGAATTTAGGATGCGGACTGTGCTTGAGAATGCACTTGACGCAGTTATTACCATCAATGAAGAAGGCTTAATTGAAAGTTGGAATCACCAAGCAGAGCAAATATTTAAATACAATGAGGAAGAGGTTAAGGGAAAGTCCTTAAGTGGTTTGATAATTCCTGAAAAGTTTGCAGAAGCTCATGACCGTGGTATAAAGCACTATATAGAAACTGGTGAAGGTCCGGTCTTAAACCAGCGAATTGAACTAATTGCGCACGATAAACAGGGCCATCATTTTCCTGTGGAACTTAGCATTATCCCTTTTAAATTTGGCGAACGCTTTTTCTTTACCTCCTTTTTAAGGGATATTACCTCTCGGAAAAAGGCGGAAGAAGATATGACCCAAGCTTTGGAGCAGCAAAAGGAATTAGCGCGTATGAAATCGCGATTAATTTCCATGGCCTCTCACGAATTCCGCACCCCGCTTACCACTATAAAGGCAAATGCCGAAATGCTAGAGATTTGGACGCTTAAACTACCAGAAGAACTTCAACCGAAGGCCTTAAAATATCTCGAACGCCTGAATGGCGAGACTAATCGACTGAGTAATATTATGACCGACATCTTGGTGCTAGGCAGGTTGGAGTCTGGGAAGATTAAGATTAACAAGAAATCCTTGGACTTGATAGGCTTTGTTCGAGAACAAATCGATCGTCATTATTCTAGTCAGAAAGACAATCGTAACCTAGAGTTTAAAATAAGTGGTGGTCCGAAATTGGTGCGTATCGACCCTGAGATGCTAGAGCACATTATTCAGAATTTGGTGAATAACGCTTTTAAATATTCCCCAGGTGCCGCCAATCCAATCCTTGCATTAATGTATTTCGAAGATTATGTTCGTCTTAGCGTTAAAGACTTTGGTATTGGTATTCCTGCAGAAGACTTGGATAAAATATTTTCATCCTTTTATCGCTCCGATAATACTAAAGGCATACAAGGCAGCGGCATGGGACTAGCAGTGGTAAAGCAAATGAGCGATATGCAAGGATTAAACATTCGCTGCTTTAGTGCCGAAGGAGAAGGCTCCGAATTTGTAATTGACATACCTTTAAACTGAAAATATGGATCCCCTTAAAATTTTAATTGTTGAAGATGAGCCGATGATTGCCGAAACCCTTTCGGAGATGTTGGAGCTGCTCGAACATGAGGTTTTAAGCGTGGCCGAGAGTGGGGAAGAGGCCGTTATGCAATTAATGGATAATGAACCTGATCTATTATTGTTGGATATTCAGTTAAAAGGTAAAATGGATGGGGTTGAATTAGCGAGGCTCATCCGGCAGAAATACCGCATCCCCTTTATCTTTACCACTGCTTACGCAGATGAAGAAACCATCGCCAGAGCGAAAGCCGAAGGTCCATTTGGTTATATCGTAAAACCTTATGGAGTAAAAGATATAATGGCAGCTATTGAAGTAGCCATGTCTAATTACCGCCTTTTTGAAGAAATTAGCGGCAATGATCCAGTTGCACCCATGGTGCACAATGAAAACCTCTACATCAAGGTAGATCAGCGGCTGGTTAAAATCCAACAATCAGACATTCTATTTGCCGAAGCCAATGGCGATTATGTGGTGATCAAGACCCTTCAGGATAGCTTTGTTATTTATTCGACCTTAAAGAATGTGGTCGATCGTATTGATGCTCCAAATTTCCTTCAGGTTCACCGCAGTTATTTAGTGAATTTAGATCATATCGATGATATTGAAGAAAGCTCTCTAAGCATTGCTGGTAAAGCGATTCCGGTTAGTCGTTCTAAGCGATCGGACTTGCTGAGTAGAATCAAAACTTTGTGATTTTCATTCGTCGGTAAATTGATACCACTCGCCGTGAAGGCCTCTCCATCTAACTAATTTTTTTAAAAGACTTTTCAGTCTGAGATACTTTAGCACCGTTGTTTGAATTACCCCAAAACGCTAAACTATCTCACTATGAATCGTTATCAAGAATTAAGCAGAAAGAAGACTAAAATTGCAGTACTTGGTTTAAACTCCGAAGGCTTACGTTATGCCTTTGATTTTGCTACGCGATTTGAAACTATTCTCCAAGACACGGTTGTTGCAGAGAACACTCCTATTACCGACTTTCTAATTTCTCGCAACTTAGATAGCCATAAAGATCGTATTCAAAACTTGGCCTTGGCTCAAAATGCCAGTGACCTTCGTGCAGCAGGAGTGTACTACTTAAATGGCTTAAGCGGTTCTATTATGGATTGGGATAGCATTAAAGCCAGTGCCGCCATAATCGGAAAAAGTTTAAACGTTGGTGATTGGGTGATCTTTGGTCCCCATATCGACGCAGATCTTGCAGAGGTTGTTCTATTAGAATTACTAGAAAAAAATAGCGGATTACGACTGGGTCAAGGTTTCGAAATAGCCTTTCATCCATCGATTGTGGAGAGTCACAATTTCGACAATATGGGCAATGAGATGAAAATGTCTCATAACCTGATTGTAAACGAAGTAGAACGAATCTTAAATTTAAAGCGGAAAGACGAGTTTGGAACAAATTTGATCAACTATCAAAACATGGATACAGAGCTTAATCGCATCAAAAACAAAGTGCGTGAACTATGGATTCCAATGTTAAATGATATGAGCCGCGAGACTTTTGGAGAGTTCGTTGAATTGAGCATCAACAAAGGATTTTTAGACGCTTATAGTCATCTACGTCTTTCTACCGAAACCCACGTTAATTGGCGTCGCTTCTTTAATCTCGTATTACGCTTTGGCGTGAAGAAGGAGCTAGAAGAAGTAATCCTTTTCCAAAATAATTTAAAGGCAGTTTAGTGAGAGGCCCTTACCAGGGACGGAAGGAGTGAGGCTCTAATAATAGAGCCCCAACAGGAAAGTTGCG
>CATMQD010000248.1 GCA_950073045.1 uncultured Flavobacteriales bacterium
AAACCAGCTGATAGACTTCCAGGGACAATAGCAGCCAATCAATATGCTTTAGAACAAGGAACAGATATCATTAGAGTGCATGACGTTAAAGAAGCTTTACAAGCAAAACTTATTTGGCAAACTCTACAAAAAAAATAGATTTATAATTAAATTATGAAAAAAAAATTATTTGGAACTGATGGTATTAGATCTTTATCAAATGATGAAATTTTTAATAATATATCGTTAAACACTTTAGCTAGATCTGTTTTAAATAATAATAAAAAATTAGTACTTTCCTTAGCTCTGGCCACCTTTACTTTTGCTCAAACGCAGGCGGTGGTAGTTTACAATGACTTCGCTCCAGACTTAACCATGGCCCTAGGTGGCAGCTTGTCCTTCGATCTTGATGGGGACATGAATGACGACATTACCTTTACTTCTACTGGTACCGGTGGTTCCGACTACGTTATCAGCGCAAGCGGAGCCAAAGTTGAATTTGCCACCCAAGGTGGTGGCGGTATGGCTTATACCGAAACCCTATTTGTGGGTAAGCTTGTAGATGCCTCTAAAAACTGGGCAGCTGGCAACGCTCGTATTGCCTCTGCCGCGAATAAAGATATTGCCGGTGGTAATGAGTTTTATATTGGCTTACGCGTAGTGGGTAACAATAACAACTATTTCTACGGTTGGTTATTAGTGGAAGTTAAAGCTAATCAGGAATTAGTGATTAAAAGCTCTGCCTTTGAAACTAGCAATCCTAAAATTGTAGTAGGTAATACTGGCGCAGCCCTTTTATCTACCGAAGAAGTAGAAGCAACAGAGTTTAAACTTTTCCCAAACACGGTATCCGAAGAATTGCAAATTGAAGCTTCCGAAACCTTAAGTCAAGTTGAAATTCACAACTTAAGCGGACAATTGGTTAAAGTAATTGCCTTAGAAACCAAAGAAGCGAGCTTAAACTTAAGCGACCTTAGCAAGGGCACTTACCTAATTAGCATTAAAACTGCTAAAGGTGAACTTCACCAGGAGCGCTTTGTAAAACTATAAAAGGAATATAAACCTTTGAAAAGACCTCCTCGGGGGTCTTTTTTTTTGCCCCCACCCCTCAAACAATGTTTAAACACCATAGCTTTATTTATGGAGCGGCAAGCAGTTTATACGTTTATGGTTTTAAAATATCGCTCACCTTGTTCGATCTTAGTACTTAGTACGCTCGTTACACTCACTTTTAGTATTTAGTACGCTCGCAGGGCGAGCTTTTAGTAAAAGACCGTTCACTGCGTTCACTTTTAGATCTTAGAACTTAGATCGGTCGCTTTGCTCCCTGCTAGACTAGACGCTGCTGGAATGCATGATTCTGCTAATTATGCAGTTTAAAGGTGGGGTATAGTTTTGGGTTTTATAACGCTGCGACCGCTGCGTAATCGCAGCGATCACTGCGTTAAACCGTAAAATGACCGGTCGCTGCGCTTCCTATTAGATACTAGACGCTAGACGCTCACGGTGTTCGCTTTTAGATAAGTACGCTCACTGCATTCGCTTTTAGTATTTAGTACCTAGTACGCTCGCAGGGCTCGCTTTTAGTATTTGGATCTTGCTAGATCTATGTACTTGCTAAAGAATGAAGAATTGTGCTTGGGTGCTGCTCGGGGTCTCAGCAGCCTAAGGCTGCAATATTTTCAAAAAAAAGCTACTCTGCTGTCCCCTTATCTAAAATTCACTTCGTCTTAAGGTAAATGTTCAAAGCGAACATTGGATTGATTATTTTCACAAACATCAAACAAATTAAGATGAAAGATTTTATGCTTTTATTCCTCGGACCTACCTACGAAGAATTGGGTTTATCGCCAGAGGAGTTACAAGAACGCATGGGCAAGTGGTTTGCCTGGGGCAAGAAAATGGAAGAGCAAGGAATTCTCCGTGGTGGAGATGCTCTTTATGGTCATGGTAAAAGGGTAAGTGGTCCTGACCGTATCGTAAGCGATGGCCCTTTTGTAGAAAGCAAGGAGCTTATTGGAGGCTATTACACCGTTGCCGTAGAAAATTATGAGCAGGCGATAGAAGTTTCGCAGGACTATCCCGATTTCGATTTGGGGGGTGCCGTTGAAATTCGCGAAGTAGTGAAGTTTGAGCAGCAGTAAAGAACAAATTTTGGTAGACCATCTTTTCCGACATCAATACGGGAAGATGGTCGCCATTTTGGTAAAGATTTTTGGACCTAGTCATTTAGCGACTATCGAGGATGCCCTGCAGGATACCTTTTTAAAGGCCTCCTTACAATGGCGACAAGAAATGCCCCACAATCCGGAAGCTTGGTTTATCGCTGCCTCGAAGAATCGGGTATTGGATTTACTGCGGCAAATTAGAGCGAGGGAACAAAGAGAAGCGGACTTCCCCCACTCTTCGGTGGCCCGGGAGATCAACGAGTATTTCCTGGATCATGAGGTAGAAGATTCACAATTACGGATGCTGTTTTTAGCTTGCAATCCGAGTTTTAGTCGCAGCGAACAAATTTGCTTTGCTCTAAAAACCATTTCTGGATTTTCGCAAAAGGAAATCGCTAATGCCTTACTGGAAAAAGAGGAGACCATTAAAAAGCGGCTGCAAAGGGCGCGACAAAAAATAAAGGCTGAACAGAATTCCCTGAGCTACCCCGCTCCTAGTCAAATTGAAGATCACCTTCAAGGCGTGCAACAAATCATCTATTTAATATTTAATGAAGGCTTCCACTCCAATCGCAGGGATAGCCTTATTAATAAGGACCTCTGTGGCGAGGCTTTACGACTATGTAAGCTGTTGCTGAGCAAAGAGAACTTCCGCTCGGGGGCTATCTATGCGCTTTTTGCATTGCTCTGCTTTAATTCATCTCGACTGGAGTCGAAGGTGAGTAATCAGGAGATTGTGGATCTGAAAAACCAAGATCGTAGTCAGTGGTATTTACCCCTTATCCAATTAGGTAGAGATTCTTTAATGCGCTCCTTGGCCGATTTTGAGGATCGCTCGGCCTATCATTACGAAGCCCTGATTGCCTACGAACATATTAAGGCCAGCAGTTTTGAAGCAACAGACTGGTCGGCAATTTTAGATTATTACCAGCAGCTCTACAAGCTATTACCCCATGATGCGGTTTTACTTTCACGCGCCAGCGTTTTACTGCAAATGAAGAAATTCGAGGCAGCCCGACAGACCCTTAATCAGATAGAAGCTTCTAAGCTTGCCGCTAGAGCCTACCTTTATGAAGCCGCTTGGGCGGAGTTGTATAGCGCTGATGCTCAATGGGAGCAAGCTAAGGAACACCTACAAAAGGCCATTAAGAGCTGTAGCAATCAACTCGAGCAGGACTATCTAAAGAAGAAATTGGCAGATATTAACAAGGTATAGTGAATTAGATTAATTGATCACCGCTTATCTACAATTCGTAGACAAACAACGAAATTGACTATCAATTTTTAAATGATAATACCTACTTTAGTCATGGATTTGGAGGGGGCTCTAAATCCCACACAAAATGAAAAGTAGTCGAAACATTGGGCGTTTTGATCGCCGTCTCCGCTTCTGGTTCTCTTTTATCCTTTTAATTATTGGCCTTTGGTACTTCAACGGTGCTTCCATGAATCCTACGGGATTAGCAGTTAGCATTTTCTCGGGTATCATTATGCTATCCGCCATCGCGGCTTATTGTCCTATTTGTCATGTTTTCCGTATCCATACCCTCAGCGAGGAAGAGCTAAGCACTTATGGTTTTCCTTATGTGCAAAAGGAGGAGGTTATCGGCAGAACTGCACGCGAGGCTCGTTTTTAGAGTATAGGCCTCTTACATAGCTTGTCTATAATTAACGCAACGATCGCAGCGATTACGCAGCGGTCGCAGCCTTATGAAACACCCTTTAGTACTTTATCTTTTAACTGCACTATTAGCAATACCCAGTATCCCATTAGTGTCTAGTCTAAAAGCGAACGTAGAGAGCGTCTAGCATCTAGCGTCTAAAAGGAAGCGCAGCGACCGGTCTTTTAAAAAAACAGCACCCCACCTTTAAACTGCACTATTAGCAATGCCCAGCATTCCAGCAGTATCTAGTCTAAAAGCGAGCTTCGCGAGCGTACTAAATACTAAGTACTAAAAGCAAACGAAGTGAGCGTACTATTCTAACATGAAGCAAAGCCCAAATGATTCTGCCGATTAGCAGCATAGAACAATGCAGCATTAATCATTGACTCACTAAGCTCTGGATAGTCTGCAAGAATAGATTCCTTTGACATTCCGTTTCCTAGCCAATTTAGGATATCAGAGACAGTGATGCGGGTTCCAATTATTATGGGACGACCAAATCGTTTATTAGGCTCTATGGTAATATATTCTTGCAGGTTCATTGTACAAATATCGAAGTTTTATTATTCGCATCAAATTAGTGAGGACAGGTCTGAAGCACATTTTATTAGGATCTAGTGAATAAGCGTTTCAACTCAAATACTCTTAGGACTCCTAGCATCGCTGCGGTCGCAGCGTTATAACACACCCAATAGCACCTCACCTTTAAACTGCACTATTAGCAATGCCCAGCATTCCAGCAGTATCTAGTCTAAAAGCGAGCCTCGCGAGCGTACTAAATACTAAGTACTAAAAGCGAACACCGTGAGCGTACTATTCCAACAGGGAGCAAAGCGACCGATCTAGCGTCTAGTATCTAAAAGGAAGCGCAGCGACCGGTCTTTAAAAAAAACAGCACCCCACCCTTAAACTGCATAATTAGCAGAATCATGCATTCCAGCAGTATCAAGTCTAACAGGGAGCGCAGCGACCGATCTAGGGTCTAACATCTAAAAGTGAGTGAAACGAACGATCTTACTCAAAC
>CATMQD010000249.1 GCA_950073045.1 uncultured Flavobacteriales bacterium
TCCAGCCGCTTCTAAAACCTCTTGGGTATCGATACCCATTAAGTTAAAAATCTTGGCCAATTCATTCACAAAAGCAATATTGATATCTCTTTGTGAGTTTTCAATCACTTTCGCCGCTTCTGCTACTTTTAAGCCACTGGCCTTAAAAGTTCCCGCAGTGATAACCGAGCGATATAGCTCATCAACATAGTCCGCTACTTCTGGAGTTGAGCCAGAGGTTACCTTAAGAATCTTGGTTACAGTATGTTTTTTATCACCAGGGTTAATACGTTCTGGGGAATAGCCAGCATAGAAATCCTCATTATACTTCAATCCTGACACTTGCTCCAAAATCGGAACACAATGATCCTCGGTTACACCAGGATAAACAGTAGATTCGTATACCACCACATCACCAGCAGCTAGAACCCTTCCCACAGTTTCACTAGCTTTGGTAAGAGGTGTTAAAACTGGTCGGTTGAATTCATCTGTTGGGGTTGGTACAGTTATTATGTAAATATTACACTCACTGATATCCGTTATTGCATCTGTACAAAAGAGCCCTTTTTCTTTTTTATTTAAATCTAAGCCATTGGGAACTACTACCTCCTGTAATTGACTTGACTCGACCTCCAAGGTTCGATCCATCCCCTTAGATAACTCTTCGACTCTATTCTTATTAATATCAAATCCTACGACGTGGAACTTTTTCGCAAATTCAACTGCCAACGGTAGACCAACATATCCTAATCCAATAATGGCGATTTTAGAATCCTTTAATGCTTTCATTCTATAATAGCTTATTTCAACAGTTTCAATAAATACTTTCCATAATTATTCTTGGCTAAAGCCTCACCCTGACTCTTAAGCGCCTCGCTACTTAACCATCCTTGCCGCCAGGCAATTTCTTCCAAGCAAGCAATTTTATATCCTTGCCTCCGCTCAACAATTTCAATATACTGGGATGCCTCTAACATGGACTCATGAGTTCCAGTATCCAGCCAAGCATAACCGCGACCCAAGACCTCAACACTTAATTTCTTTTGATCTAAATACGCCTGATTAACAGAGGTTATTTCTAATTCACCTCGGTGTGAGGGCTTTACAGCCTTTGCTATTTCAACCACTGAATTATCATAGAAATAAAGCCCTGTGACCGCTAAATCACTTTTGGGATCTACAGGCTTCTCTTCAATGGATAGCGCTTCGTTTTCTTCATTAATCTCAACTACTCCAAAACGATGGGGATCTGAGACTCGGTAGGCGAATACTCGCGCACCTGACTCTAATTGAGCTGCTTTTTGCAACTTTGATTGTAGGCCATGACCATAAAAAATATTATCTCCAAGCACCAATGCTACTGAGGCATTGCCAATAAATTCTTCACCGATAATAAAAGCTTGAGCCAGTCCATCTGGAGAAGGTTGTATGGCATATTGTAACTCTAAGCCCCATTCTGAACCATTACCCAAAAGACTCTTAAAGGCTTGTTGATCTTCGGGGGTTGTTATTATTAATACCTCCTTTATACCCGCTAACATCAAAACCGAAAGGGGATAGTAAATCATTGGCTTATCATATACAGGGCATAGCTGCTTTGACACTCCTTTAGTTATTGGATAAAGCCTCGTACCCGAGCCTCCTGCTAATACAATTCCTTTCATGATAGATCTTTTACGAGCCAACTAAATAAGGTTCCGCTAAGCTCTTTGATAATCGTCTTCAATTCTTACTATATCATCCTCCCCGAAATAAGTTCCAGTTTGAACCTCGATGAAAACCAAATCCTCGGAACCCTCATTGGCGATACGGTGCTTGGCTTGTAGCGGAATAAAAATATTCTCCCCTCGCTTTACAATCTTTCGCTCACCATTCAAAGTTACCACCGCTTCACCAAGTACCACTGTCCAATTTTCTTCGCGCTTAAAATGGTACTGATAGGATAATCGCCCACCAGGCTTCACAACTATTCTTTTAACTTTAAACTCTTCAGTTTCTAATAGGATGGTGTATTCACCCCAAGGCCTAGTCTCCGTTAACATAATGTAAGGTTTAAGCTTCCCAAATCAACAAATGACTCTGTTGATCGAGTAATTTTTGAATTTCAAATTGGGTTTTAAAATGAACGTAGCGAATTTTCCGTTCGATTTCTTCTTCGGCCTTAGCCAGAAGATTGATTAAGTATTCGATATTAAGCTGTGGCGCTAATACAAACAAATCGATAATGCCACTATCGCGGCCTTCAGCATAGTCACCTACGAGGTACACCGCTTCTACCTCTCCCAAGCGCTCGGTAATATTATCCACGATGCGATCTAAACCTACGTATTTCATCACTAAGTGATGGAGGTTATCAAATAGAGGATGTTTGCGATTGGCGCTGAATACTTTTTTATTGCCTTCCTGCTCCGAGCTCAACATGCCCGCCTCTTCGAACTTATTAAGCTCTAAACGAATAGCATTGGTACTTTCTCCGAATTCCTGCTCGAGGCTGCGTAAATAGCCTTTGGCCTGGGCATTCAGAAAAAACTTTAATAAAAGCTTGATGCGTGTTTTGGAAGATATCAGCGTCTCTAACACCGGAAATGGCTTCGCCTGGTCAGTCCCATTTTGGAGTGGAATTAACTAAGGCGTGGTTAATGAGTAGTTTTATTACTCAAAGACAAAAGTAGAAAGAGAAATGAAATAGACAAGTGAGCTAATATTTTCTTTTTGTTAAGATGCTTTTTTTTTGGGGGTTGGGAGGTTTCTTGGGTTGGGAGGTTGGGAGGTTGGGAGGTTGGGAGGTTGGGAGGTTTGGGGTTTGGGAGTTTAGAGGCCTACTGACTCTTTAATTGCTGCCATTAAAAGGCTCCATGGGGCGTTCTTCAGTTTGGTTAACGCCTTCGCGGATGACTACTTTTTTAGCGGTGAGGAAAAGTATTTTTAAGTCCAGTAAGAAACTTAATCGGTTTACATAGTCCACATCGTAAGCAAATTTCTTTCCCCAAGGGATACTATTACGGCCGCTTACTTGGGCTAAACCGGTAATACCTGGTCTTACCTCATGTCGCCTTCTTTGTTCTGCGCTATATAAAGGGATATATTTAAATAATAAAGGACGAGGTCCCACTAGCGACATATCCCCCTTAAAGACATTAATTAATTGAGGTAGCTCATCTAAGGAAGTAGCACGAATAAACTTCCCCACCGCGGTAATACGGTCTTTATCGGGCAGCAAATTTCCCTGAGCATCCTTCTTATCGTTCATCGATTTGAACTTGATTATCTTTATTTCGCGTTCCTTATTGCCTGGTCGAGATTGAAAAAAGAAAGGTTTGCCTTGATTAGCAAAGAGAAGTAAAACCGTGATAATTAGTATAAAAGGCGAAAAAATAATTAGCAAGACTAAACTGGCCAGAAAATCGAAAACCCGTTTAAAATAGTTTCGGTACATGCTTGGTTGATTTTTAAGCAAATTAAGGGAGAATTACGGTAGGGCAGAGTATTTCAAATTGATTTTAAGCCCTTGCCCCTTACGACAAAAAGGACTAAGACGAAAAGACAAATGCTCCTTTACAATTGATTAACAGTTACTTAAAACTAAACACGAGAAGAAGTACCACAAAAGGCTAGGGATTTAATTTTCGGTAGATTCTACTTTAATAGAATAGATAAGCCACCTAATGGAGATTAAAGCCCAAATTTAAGTTACTGAAAGTGAGCTCACTACACTTAGACAGCGAAAGCAGAAACGAACAAGATAAATTGATAACAAGTTGATTTTCATACCTTTAAAACACAGATAGAATAAAGGTAAAGACTAAAAGCGAAGCAAAAAAGAACTACCGGGGTTTCTAAAAAAAGGAGTGCTCTTTTAAAATCAATTTAGCGGTCAAAAAAATAAAAAGACCTGAGAAAAAATATTTTTCTCAGGTCTTTTTGGGTCAAAAAAAAGCCCGAATCGGGAAGGAAATTCCGTCATCGGGCTATAGTTTTAGGCTAAACCACTAGCTTGTGGCTGCCTGATTGTCTTCTGGGGGCGAGATAGACGCTGCGCGGTGATAAGTGAGTACCTTTAGGGCATCCTTGAAATCTTTAGCGGGGGTAAAGTGCAATTTTGCACGCTTAATCAAGGATTCATTTACCTCACTTTCGGTTTCCACTCCTTCGGAGTTCACCACAATGCGGAAAGAACCTAAGAAACCTAAGTCGATGGCATTACCTCTTAGTAATTCCTCAACTGCGGCTTCTACCATGGCCACCATAACCCCATAGCAGTCAGCGCGACTCATGGTACTGGTTTTGGCAACGAAGCGGGCCAATTGATCAATGCTTACTTTTTCCCCATTTACAACATGGGCATAGTACTTGGCCGGAGCCGTTTGATCTTGTGGGTTCTTTCGCGGAACCGGTTTAATTAAAACACTCATAATAAAACAAATTAAAGGTTAAAACTTGTTGCTGAAAGGAGTGTATCTTTCAACAACCGAACACTAGCAATAATACATTAACCGTGCCAAAAATTAACCTAAGATTCTGTTTAGTAGTCATTTATAACACTTTAAAAACTATAACTTTTTATGCAATAAGCTATTTTGATAAAAGATTTTCTACGCTAGGCTTACCGTATTTAGTGGATTAAAGGCTTCTTATTTAGCGCTTAAAATGACCTCTGGTGAAGAACTGGATCTTAGTTGCAGTGAAAATTGCGGTGTCAAAAGCTACAAGACAGCGAACACTGCGCTGCGCTGCGAACGATGCGATACTTTGAGTCTTAGTTTAAATGAACACGGAAAAAAGGATAAACGGATGCCTAGTTTGAGGAGATTTGATCTATATGGCCGCGACCACCGCGATGCGCGCCGAGCGCTGCA
>CATMQD010000250.1 GCA_950073045.1 uncultured Flavobacteriales bacterium
CAGGGTTTAAGTTTAAATGAGGTTTATACGGCGCTAAAAAATAATAATGGATTAGCGGGCGGTGCCTATATCGAAAAGGGTGAGCAAACTTGGTTTATCCGCAGCGAAGGCTTAGCCCGTAGCATTGCTGATATCGAGAATATTGTGGTGACCAACCGAGATGGGAGTCCCATCTTAGTACGGGATATTGCTGAGGTTGAAATAGGTGCCGCGCCTCGCTTTGGCGCGATAACCGCCAATGGCAAAGGGGAGAAGGTAATGGGGCAAATTATGATGCTTAAGGATGCTAATTCTAAAGCAGTGATTGAAGCTGTTAAAGAACGAGTAGCCAGCATTGAAGATAATTTACCTCCGGGAATTCATATCAATCCATTTTTAGAACGCAGCGAGCTGATTGGGAAAACCACCTTCACCATTGCCGAAAATCTAATTTTAGGATTTTTGATTGTGATCTTCGTGGTGGTGCTGCTTTTAGGCAATTGGCGCTCGGGGATTGTGGTGGCTTCCCTTATTCCTATTTCCTTGCTTTTTGCCATTTCCTTAATGCACATTTTTGGGATTGATGCCAACCTGATGAGTTTAGGAGCCATCGATTTTGGGATTATTATCGACGGGGCGGTAATAATTGTGGAGTATATCGCCTTCCGGCTGAATAAAGAAGCAGCTCAGTACTATAGCGCTGATCCATCCGAACGCCGAAACTTAGTGGATGGCATTACCAATCACGCGGCTTCTAAAATGATGCATTCGGCGGTTTTTGGACAGCTTATCATCATCATTGTTTTTATTCCCATCCTAAGCTTGGTGGGCGTGGAGGGCAAAATGTTTCGCCCCATGGCCTTGGTATTCAGCTTTGCGCTGATAGGGGCGATGATTATGTGCTTCACCTATATCCCGGTAATTTCCTCGCTATTCCTAAAGCCTAAGCAGAGCACCAAGCTCAGCCTCTCTCAAAAGATGATGCGATTTTTAGAATCGTATTACCGTCCTAGCTTAGCTTGGGCCTTAAAGCGTAAAAAACTGGTTTTAAGCTCGGCATTAGTTTTATTAATAGCTTCAGTTAGCATTTTCATGCAGATGGGTGGGGAGTTTGTGCCCACTTTGGATGAAGGCGATTATGTGATACAGCCGGTATTGAAAACCGGTACCTCTCTGGAAAGAACTATAGAACTTACTACAGAAATGGAGGAAATTCTGTTAGACTTTCCCGAAGTGGATCAGGTTGTAAGTAGGATAGGGGCTGCCGAAGTACCTACGGATCCCATGTCTATGGAAGAGGCAGATGTGATTATTAAATTAAAACCCCGTAGCGAATGGGTGAATGCCGAGTCTAAAGATGATTTGGCCAATCAATTAAAAGAAGCTCTAGAAGTTTTACCCGGTATAGAATACGAGTTTACCCAACCGATTGAAATGCGTTTTAATGAGCTCATTACGGGGGTGAGGGCCGATTTGGCGATTAAAGTTTTTGGTGAAGACCTTGAAACTTTATCTAAGCTGGCTTATCAAATTAAAGAGGAAATAAGCGATGTGCCTGGGGCCTCGGATATTAGCGTAGAAAAAATTGTAGGTCTACCACAATTAAAGGTTGAGCTAAAACGAGCCCAGTTGGCGCGCTATGGCTTGCAAGTGGACGAAGTGAATCAATTGATCTCCACCGCTTATGCAGGCTCCAATATTGGGGTGGTATTTGAAGGCGAGAAGCGTTTTGATTTAAACCTGCGTTTTGACAAGGCATTTCGAAATGACTTAGATGATTTGCAGCGGACCACCATTCAAACTAAAGATGGTGCCTATATCCCACTTTCGGCAGTAGCGGATATTAGCCTAACTAAAGGTCCGGCTAAAGTTTCTCGGGATGATACCCGGCGTAGAATTGTGGTGGGCGTAAATGTGCGGAACCGTGATTTAGAGTCGGTAGTGGAAGATGTGCAGCGCATTGTGGATGCCAAAATTAAGCTCCCTCCAGCTTATAATGTGGAGTATGGTGGACAGTTCCAGAATTTACGCTCCGCCCGAAATCGTTTGATGTATGCCGTGCCGTTGGCTCTCATTCTAATCTTCATCATGCTCTATTTTGCTTTTAAATCGGTGAGCGAGGCATTAATGATTTACAGTGCGATTCCCTTATCTGCGGTAGGGGGGATTCTACTGCTTTACCTGCGAGACCTTCCTTTTAGTATTTCGGCAGGAGTTGGCTTTATTGCCCTATTTGGTATAGCGGTGCTTAATGGTATTGTGCTTATTGAGGAGTTTCGAGAGCTTAAAGAAAAAGGGGTGCAGGAGATTAATGAGAGGGTTTTAAGAGGGGCTGTACAGCGTTTGCGACCAGTGCTTTTAACCGCTTCTGCAGCAGCATTAGGTTTTTTACCAATGGCCGTTTCTAGCTCCGCTGGAGCAGAAGTGCAACGTCCATTAGCTACCGTGGTAATTGGTGGTTTAATAAGCTCCACTCTTTTAACCTTAATTGTTTTACCAGTGCTCTACACTATCTGGCAAAAGCCGAAGAAGATAAAAGATATAAAGGCTGGAACTTTAGTACTAGCCCTGGCGCTCTTTCTACCAGGCTTAGCTTCAGCTCAAGAAAAGGGTTATAGCTTAGAGGAGTTGCAGACCATCGCTATCGCTAATAATCCAGGTTTGGAGGCACGAGCCTTAGAAACAAAAGCACAAAAGGCGGCCGTTTCTGGAGCGGTAAAGATTGCTCCTACCGAGGTGTATTATGCTTTTGATGAGAATAATATTGCTCAGAATAATGCACCGATCCAGGTTTGGGGGATCCAGCAAAACCTTGAATTTCCGAGCACTTATTATCATCAGCGAAAGCTGCAAAAGACGAAGCTAAATAGTTCCCAAAAAGAATATGCATTGGCCCTTAATAATTTAAAAAGAGAGGTAGCCAAGGCTTATTATGAGATTATTTATTGGAGCCTGATGGAGCGCAACTATCAGCAATTACAAGGCTTATACGCTAATAGCTCGGAGAAGGCCAAATTGCGATTTGAAGGAGGGGATAGTCCTTATGTTGACTTTTTAACCGCCAAATCTAAGCAGGAGGAAACAGCGCTTCGTTTTCGAGAAATAGTAAATCACAAGGAAATTGCGCTGCGTTATTTAGCAAGTTTATTGCGATCCGATTCTATTCTTGATCCGCAACAAAAAGATTTTCCAAAACTTGAAAGTGCCTCAATCGATTCGAGTGAGAATGTGGGAATGGCCGCTATAACTGCGGAGCTTCAAATGGCGCGTAGTGAGCAAAGTTTAGTGCAATCCCAATGGTGGCCGGGGATAAGTCTGGAGTACTTTCAAGGGACCAATAACTTACCGCAGGCACAAATTTATCAGGGTTGGCAAATCGGGGTGCAAATTCCACTTTGGTTCGCCACCCAATCATCGCGGTCTCAAGTGAGTGCCATAAGGGTGGAGCAGAAGCAAGCCGAAAAGGATGATTATTGGCTCCGACTGCAGCATAACTACTTACGGATATTGCGGGAGCTGAGTCAGTACCAGCAAGCAATAAGAGATTATGAGAATATTCATTTACCCCTAGCAGAGGAACTGCAAAAACAGGCTAAAGCTTCTTGGGATAATGGGGAAATAGGCTATCTCGACTTTGTGCAACTCAATGAAAGGGCAAGCAATATTAGAACCGAATACTTAAGACAGCAGTGGCAATATTACCAAGGTCTTATCGAACTTAAATATCTGATTGTAAATGATTAAGATGGTGTATCATAGGACAGGATTAAAGCTCCTCGGCGCTATGCTGTTTATGGCTTTATTTTTTAGCGCTTGTAGTAATGGCGAGGAAGCGGGCGAGGCAAGTATTAATGAAGCTTCGGAGCAGGGGGAACTCATCACGCTCTCTAAAGCTCAGTTTGAGCGCGGGAATTATAAGATTATTAAGGCCCAAAAACAGCAGATTCGCGAGAGCTTGCACCTAACGGGAGTTTTAAAAGCTAGTCCTGGGAATGTGCATAGCATTAGTTCCTTTTACGGTGGACGGGTATCCGACTTAAATTTAAAAGAGGGCGACTATCTAAAGACTGGTCAATTGCTTTTTTACCTCGAAGGGCCGGAGATTGTAGAACTGCAGAGGGACTTCATAGAAAGTACTGCTCAGGAAGAGGTTTTAAGATCTAACTATTTACGCCAGAAGGACTTATTTGGGGATTCGGTAGTTTCAGAAAAGGTTTATTTAGAAGCCAAGTCAAAATTCGAGGCTGCTTTAGCTAAGCTGCAGAGTTTGGAGGCTAATCTCAAATTAATGGGGATTTCCGGTGCTCAGCTGAAAAATTCTGGAATTCAAGCGCGCATTCCTTTTAGAGCACCGCTTTCTGGACAGGTATCGGGTTTAAGCATTAATAATGGTTATTTTCTATCGCCTAATGAGAAGGCCTTGGACATTCATAATTTACAAGAGCCATTAATTGAATTAAAGGTTTTTGAAAAGGATTTGGGCCGAATAAAAAAAGGGCAGCAGCTCGATTTCTATGGGCAAGGTCAAGATGGAGCAAAACGTAAAGCTGAGGTTTTTCAGGTTTCGCAAGTATTAATTCCTGGTAAAACCTACGCCATTGCCTTGGCGAGAATTACCGATAGTCTAGGGTATGAAAATCTAAATTATGGGGTTTACCTAGATGCTGAAATTGCCTTAGCCGAGCGAGAGGCTAATACACTACCAGAAGCGGCAATAAGTGAAGTGGCCAATCGCTATTATGGCTTAAGTTATGTGCGTAAGGACGATAGTGCCTATTATTTTCAAGCTATTGAATTGGACCTAGCGGGAAGACCGGGCGATCAAAGAGAGTTGAAGCTCACGCAA
>CATMQD010000251.1 GCA_950073045.1 uncultured Flavobacteriales bacterium
GGAAGCCGACCTCTACTGCTATAATCGACAAGCTAATACTTACAAAGAGGAGATTGCCTCTAAATCAGTTTACCTAGATTTTGAGGAGGGTAAGATCTTGGAAAGGAATTTGGATTCCACTTTAGTAGAGTCCTCGGTTTTTAGTACTGATCAGGTGCATGAAGTTTATAGGCAGCTATGCGCGGTTGAGCGATTATTGGCTGGGCCTGCGGATATTGAATTTGCCTTTGATGTTGATTCTAATTTTTGGCTTTTGCAGATGCGTCCCATTACCGGAATTGATGCTAGTAAATTGCGGATTTTAGACAATACCAATATTGTTGAAAGTTATCCTGGGATAAGTAAGCCGCTTACTTTTAGCTTGGCTCGCAAATCCTACGATTTAGTTTTCAAATCCTGCGCTAAGGATTTTTGGATTTCCTCCAAGAAGACTACCCAGTTAAGACCAGTTTTTAAAGACCTTATCGCTCATTTTGAAGGTCGGATTTACTACCGTTTGGATAATTGGTATCAGTTAATTGACTTAGTGTTTAAATCCAAAAAGTCCCGCGAAGCTTGGCAAAATGCGGTAGGCTTAAAAAATGCCGAGGGAAGGAAGGCCCCTGATGTTTGGTCGCTTTTTAAAATGGTATTGGCATCAGCTTGGATGTTGATACGGCATAAAAGGAGGGTAGCTATTTTTTTTAGGGACTTTAATCTGCTCCATCGAGATTTTGAGACTTTAATAAGGCAAGAGGAGGATGCCAAAGGATTATGGTTAGGCTATGAAAAGTCAACCCAATCACTCTTTTCCATTTGGTCGATTACAGTTGTTAATGATTTTTTGGCCTTCAAGTTTTTCGGTTTTTTACAAGCACGTCTAAAAAGCTTGGGATTTGAGAATTCTGAAGCGATGGCTCATCAGTTGAGCACCCAATTTGAGACGATTGAATCAGAGCAGGCCGTTTTGCATTTATTAGAGTTAAAGGAGCAGATTCTAAAGAACCCTGATTTAGTTGCCCTATTTGAGCAATCAGCCAAAGAGATTGATGAAGCTATACTGAATTACCCTGATTTCAAGAGTAAGGTGGAGTCCTATCGACAACAATATGGGGATCGAGTATTAGCTGAGCTTAAAATGGAAGTTCCCTCTTTAAGGCAAAAGCCTTTAGGTATTTACAGCCTTATTAAAAGTCAATTGAAAAGCTCATTGAGTTTAAAGGAGCATAAGCGTCGTAAACTCGAGCTGAGGGTGCAGTCGTGGACTCAGTTGCGCGAGAAGGTATGGCGATTTGGACTCTATTTTTTGATTAAACGACTCTCCAAGTGGGCTGGTTCGGGTTTGCGAAACCGGGAAAATATGCGTTTTGCCAGAGCTAGAGCTTATGGACGGGTGAAGCAGGTTTTTGAAAAAGTGGCCATTCAAATGTATCAAAAAGGTGTATTGGAGACTGCGAATGATGTGTACTATCTCGACCTTCAAGATCTTGAGGCTTTTTGCTTGAGTTCTCCCACTAGTAACTTGAAGAAAAAAGTTTATCTGCGCAAGCAAGAAGAACAGCGCTTTTACCATTTAGACCTGCCAGATCGAATTACCTATCTGGAAGGGGATGTACCACGTTTTAGGAAGGCACAGAAAAACACGTCTAATCCCCATGTTTTAATTGGTGCTCCGGCATCTAAAGGTAGGGTAAAGGCAGAGGCAATTGTCGTGCTTGAGCCTAGCTTCGATTTGGATGTAAAGGGGAAAATTTTGGTATGCAAAATGACCGATCCAGCTTGGATATTTTTAATGACGCAAGCCGCAGGTATAATTAGTGAAAGGGGTTCAGTATTATCCCATACTGCAATTGTAGGGCGCGAATTGGGCATACCAGCAATAGTTGGAGTGGATCAAGCTACAACATTATTGCAATCAGGGCAGCTGATAGATCTGAATGCCGATGTTGGGGAGGTTAAGTTTTAGACCCAGATGCGATCGGTACTGCCTCGCTTTACAACAACTTTCCAATTTTGTTTTCGGGCATGCTTAAGCAAGGTTCGACGTAGAGCGTCTGGATAAAAGGCTGCTAAGTAGTAATGCGGACCAGTAATGATTTTCAAATCCTTTAATAGGCAATAAACGGAGGAAGCGCAGCGCTGACCAAACATGGCGTAATCGTAGGGCGCTTGCTTAAGGGCTTGCTCGTAGAATTCTAAAATTTGAGCGTAATCCTTTTGGTTCACAGGAATACAAATGGTGGTTTCCTTTTTGTCGGCAATAATTCCCTCCCACTCACTGATTGGCTGCTTTTGAAATTCACAAGAATATTTTTCTGCTTGCGGGAGCACGTGGATTTTTTTTCGGTTTAAGTAAAAGAACCCATAACAGTGCCCTTCGATTTGCAAAACAACATGCCCACCAAATAGTCCACCCAATTCTTTAGGGTGGTTTTTACCACTTGCTTTGCGCAGATAGCCGTGCCATATCCTGACCCAGATATAGTCTTGGTATTCCATATTAGTATATGAATGGAATTAAACGTGCAGAATGCTTCTGGTACTCGCGATACTCCTCTTTAAAATGATGAAGTAGCAGAGCTTCTTCGGCTTTTATTCGCATGTATATCGCCAAGAAGGGTAGGGAGAGTAAGACTAAAATGCTCAAGTAATTATGCATTAAAAGCCCCAAGCCTAAAAAGTAAATGATCATTCCTAAATAACTTGGATGGCGAATATGTTTATAGAGCCCTTTCCTTATCAATTGATGGTTTTCTTGGATAGTCAATTGTACCGTAAAGAGCTTTTTTAAACGCAGCACTGCATACCATCGGAGTAAAAGTCCAAGAATAATTAGGCCGGTCCCCAAAGTCAAGATAACCGAATAAGTAGGGAAGTTCCCGACTTCAAAGTAGTAAAGACTAAAGGAGCCAAGGGTGGCAAGTGGAACTGTATATCTTAAGAGGCTTAGGGTTGCATCCCTACTAGATCTATCCTGGTTTTGGTTTTTAAAGAATAATTGAAGGCTAAGGCCAGATGTGCTGATCAAAAGGATGCCCAAAAGAACAAGGTGTAATTCCATTGATTAACGTATTTTGCTTTCAAGATCAGCTGTTTTTGAAAGTCGATTCTTCTGGACCTTATGATCAACCTTAATTGAAAAGTCTAAAGCTATGAAAGTGGTTTGGAACATCCCTAATATTCTCTCGCTCTACCGTTTACTGATGTTTCCGGTAATTCTCTACTTCGCAATAAGCAAACAGGAACTTCTCTTCACCTGGTTTATCTGTATCAATCTAGTCACCGATATTTTGGATGGTTTTATTGCGCGTCGCTTCAATATGCAAACCGAGTTTGGTGCCCGCCTAGATTCAATTGCCGATATCGGTACTTATATCCTAGCCTTCAGCGGTATTTTCATTTTTAAAAGCACCGAGCTTCAACCGCATTATATCAGCCTCTATATCTTTCTGGCTCTCTTTGTAATTTGTCAAACGCTACCGCTTTTTCGTTGGGGACGTTTTCCTAGCTTCCATCTTTATTCGTGGAAAGTTGGGGGCTATATTCAAGGGATTTGGTTTTTCACCCTTTTTGTTTTTGGCTTTTCAGAGGCTTACTATTATTTCATGCTTACCTCCGGCTATCTGGCTTTTAGCGAGCATTTGATTTTACAGTTCATGCTTAAAGAACCTCGCTCTAATTTAAAGGGCTTGTACTGGGTGTTGAAGGATTCTAAATCAAAGTAGTACACCTAGGTCTGCAGAAGCTTATCGCAAACGATAACAAATCACGGTGCCATCACTGCTATAACTCACAATGTTTAAGCTTTTATCGCGGTTAAGCGAGCCCATGTCAAAGGGGCCCTGGGCAAACACCGGAAAGCCATCTACCAAGTCACCCTCTTGATTAAACAAACGGATTTCTTCAGCTTTAGCGGAAAAGGCAGCCACATAAAAGCGATTGTTTAAAATCATGGCTTTAGGTTTTACGCTAATGTCGTCTTCCAAAGAAACATCAAAAGGTCTCTGATCATCTTTCACAAATAAATCCGGACCATCGGTAAAAATATAGCGCCCTTCAAAATAGATTAGGTGATCCGCGGGATGGCTTTCATCTAAATAAATGGCATCTGTTTTCCCTTCGGGGTTAATCACATACATTTTACCAGAATTAGAACCGGCCACCAATTCCGATTCTTTAAGGGTTTCGCCCGCCTTTAGGTAAAAACTAGTTTTAAGCTCCTCAATCTTCTCATCCACCTTAAAGCGTTCTTCGCCACGGCGATTCAGTTGATAAAGCTTGCCATCTTCACTTAAACAAACAATAATGTCTTTGCCGGCCACGCTAAAAAACTGAGGTTCACTAACGATCTTGGCCGCCGCTTTTTTAAAGTTCCAGCCTTTTACCTTCTTGCCCTCAACATCGAAATTGTGCAGCATCTTGCCGCAAGGCACTACCAAGCGATAATTCCGCGCCTGATCATAATTAAAAACGCCCACGGGAGCAGTGGCTTTCTCGGCTAAATCAATCGGGAAGCCTTCCACATTTCGACCTAAATGATCAACTACCCAAAGTTTGTTCTCGGTATTAAATACCATTTGCAGTTTATTATTGCGGTAAATGTCAATCTGCCTAATGTCTCCCATTATTGGGCCATCTAAGCTTTTTTGCCAATACACTTCACCCTTACGGGAGATGAGGTAGAGCTTGTGATCTTGATCCTGTAAAGCAATGTCGAGCTTCTGATTATTATGGTTGCGTAAAAATT
>CATMQD010000252.1 GCA_950073045.1 uncultured Flavobacteriales bacterium
TATTACCAGTAGAATCAAGTCTAAAAGCGAGCAAGGCGAGCGTACTAAATACTAAAAGTGACCTTAGGGAACGTACTAAATACTAACTAAACAATAAAAATCCCGCTTATAATTTAACTTAGCGGGAAATAATCAACCATGACAAGAATCGCTAGTTTCCTGTTCATCTTATTCCTTGCCAGCTCCTGCATGATGGGAGTAGTAGGTAACGGTAAGGTGCAAGAGCAAAATCGTATTGTAGAATCCTTCAATGCCATCCATGCCAGTGGCATGTTTGAGATCCATATTCGTGAAGGAAGCTCTAATAGCATAAAACTAGTGGCTGATGAGAATCTCCATGAGCTTATTGAAACTGAAGTCCGCAACAATACCTTGCATATTCGCAGCCGCGAAAATATTAGTAAAGCCAAGGAACTCGACCTTTACATTTCGGTGGAGGAGCTTAATAATCTAGACCTTTCGGGAGCGGTTTCCGTGAAAAGTAAAGGCGTTTTGCATTCCAGTAACATCGAAATTGAATCTAGTGGAGCAGCAGAAATTGATTTGCAACTTGAAACGGATCGCATCCGCATGAGCCTCAGCGGTGCTTCTGAAGTAAACATTTCAGGTACTAGTGAATCGGTGAGCATTGATGCCAGTGGCGCTTCAGAAATAAAGATGGGCGATTTACAATGCAAGAACATGAATCTAAACCTCAGTGGTGCCAGTGAAGTTGAAGCTTTTGTAACCGAAGAATTAGAAATTGATGCCAGTGGTGCATCAGATATTCGCTACCGTGGAAATCCCCGCATTAGGCAGGATTTAAGCGGTGCCGCCTCCGTTAAGAAATCAGAATAATATAACCTACTCAAGCACTAAAATGAATCAAGCTGCCGAGAGAGCCCAAGCCTGGCTCAAAGCCCCCTACGACGAAGAAACGCAAAAAGCTACCCAAGCCCTTTTAGATGAGGGTGGTGATGCTTTAGCCGATGCCTTTTACCAAGACCTTGATTTCGGTACCGGTGGATTGCGCGGTATTATGGGCGTAGGAACTAATCGCATTAATAAATACACCTTGGGTGCCGCCACTCAAGGCTTAGCGAATTACCTCAATCAACAATTCCCCAATCAAGAGGTAAAAGTGGCTATCGCCCACGATAGTCGCCATAACTCTAAACCTTTTGCACGTCAGGTAGCGGAAGTACTATCTGCCAATAATATCAAGGTTTACCTTTATGAGGACTTACGTCCAACGCCGGCTTTATCTTTTGCTATCCGACATTTAAACTGTCAGAGTGGAATTGTACTCACCGCTTCTCATAATCCACCCGCCTACAATGGTTATAAGGTATATTGGAGTGATGGTGGACAATTAGTACCGCCACATGATAAAGCAGTAATTAAGGAAGTACGCGCGGTAAGTGCCGATGCTATTAATTACGACGCTAAGCCCGAGCTTATTGAAATGATTGGTGATGAAATCGATCAAGCTTATTTGGCCGAGGTAAAGAAATTAAGTCTCAGCGAAGGAGGGAAGGAAGACCTGTCGGTGGTATTCACCAGTATTCACGGTACCAGCATCACCTTAGTGCCTCCTGCTTTAGCCAATGCTGGCTTTAAAAATGTTTCCATTGTTGAAGAGCAAGCCACGCCAGATGGTGATTTCCCAACCGTAAAATCCCCCAATCCCGAGGAGGCAGAAGCTTTAAGCATGGCCCTTAAACAGGCCGAAGCCGAAAATGACGATATGGTTATTGGTACCGATCCCGATGCCGACCGGGTAGGAATCGCGGTACGCAATTTAGATGGGGAGATGGAACTCCTTAATGGAAATCAGGCGGCCTCGGTTTTAATCTATTACCTACTCGAAAACTGGAAGCAGAACAATAAACTCACTGGTAAGGAGTACGTAGCAAAAACCATTGTTACCACCGACCTTATTGCGAAAATCGCCGAAGGTTATAATGTTCCTTGTCCTGAATGCCTTACTGGCTTTAAGTGGATTGCCGATATCATCCGCAAACGCGAAGGTGAAGCCACCTTTATTGGTGGTGGTGAAGAGAGCTATGGTTATATGATTGGCGATTTTGTGCGCGATAAAGATGCCGTGGCCTCTGCCGTGATGCTTGCGGAAACAGCGGCCTTTGCCAAATCTCAAGGCGGTAGCTTTTATGAAATGCTGATCGACGTTTATGTTAAATTCGGTTTCTACCTCGAGAAATTAGTTTCCCTTAAACGCGAAGGCATGAAAGGGCAGGAGGAGATTGCCCAGATGATGCAAGACTTCCGCACTAAAACTCCAACCACCATTGCAGGTGAGCAGGTATTAGAAGTATTGGATTATCAGAGTTCCGAGCATCGCTTTCCCGCAGATGGTCGTACCGAAAAGATTGATCTTCCGCAAAGTAATGTGGTGCAGTTTGTAACCGATAAAGGCACCAAGATTACCGCTCGTCCTAGTGGTACTGAACCCAAGATTAAATTTTACGTTAGTGTGAACGATAAGCTGGATGATAAAGCGAACTTCGCTGTCATGAAAGCCGACTTAGAACGTCGAATCGACAACATTTGCAAAGAATTAGGATTATGAAAATAAAACAGGCTTTATGGGCGATTGCCGCATCTGGATTAATCGCCTGTAATTCCAATACACCCCAGACTGCCGAAAGCAAAACGCTTGCAGAAGGGATTTGGCAAGGGACCATTAATCAAAACGACAGCACCGAGCTGAAGTTTAATTTTAAGGTTTCTAAGCTTAGTGATAGCAGCTATAGCTTTAATATTAGCAATGCCGGCGAGATTACCGAGGCTAAGATGCTTCAAATTGCTCCCGATAGCTTTAGAGTAGAAATGCCCGCATTTGCTAATTACCTTTTGGTGAAGAGCGAGGGCAATGCTTTGAAAGGCTATTATGTGAATCCCGATGCTGATGATTACCGCTTACCCTTCTCCGCGAAAGCGGGAGTAGAAGAGCGCTATGAAAACACCCAGCATTTATACCCCATACCAGGCTATTGGAAAATGGTTTTTAATCCGGGTACCGAAGATGAAAAAGCGGCCTTAGCCCATTTCGACTGGGAAATTGATAAGGGAGTTTACGCTTCCATTATGACCGCCACGGGCGATTATCGCTTTTTAGAAGGCTCGGGCGCAGCAGGTAAATTGCGATTCTCCACCTTCGATGGGGCTTTCCTCTATTACTTTGAAGCCGATTTGCACGATACCATGCAGGGTCGGTTTTACTCTGGTCGCAGTGGCTATTCTACCTGGATTGCTTATCGCGATAGCAGTTTCTCCTTACCTAATCCCGATAGTTTAACCTATATCAAGGAAGGATACGAGGGCTTTGATTTTGCCTTTCCTAATTTAGAAGGTGATACCTTAGGATTAGACGATTCTCGCTTTGAGGATAAAGCGGTAATCATCCAAATCAGTGGAAGCTGGTGCCCCAATTGTTATGATGAAAGTCGTTATTTGTCTGAAGTTTATGGCCAGTATAAAGACCAAGGATTGGAGATTGTATGCTTAAGTTTTGAAAGAGCCCGCGACTATGCTACGGCTCAAAAACGTTTGGCAAAATTCCAGAAAGACCTTGAAATTCCTTACCCGGTATTGTTGGCGGGCGCTACTCGCGATGATAAGGCCGCGGATAAATTACCGATGCTTAATAAAGTTATGAGTTACCCTACCGCCATTTATTTGGACAAGAAGCATCAGGTGCGAAAAATACATACCGGCTTTGCTGGGCCAGGAACTCCGGTTTGGGAAGACTTTGTGAGCGAAAATGATGCATTTTTGCAAAAGCTATTGAACGAATAAATTTCATCTCTCTAAAACAACACAATGCAGAAGATAGCAGTGATTGGTGCGGGAACTATGGGTAATGGTATTGCCCACGTTTTTGCCCAAAACGATTTCGATGTAAACTTAGTAGACATTTCTGAAGAGGCCTTGGAGCGTGGTTTAGGAACCATTACCAAAAACCTTGATCGCATGATTAAAAAAGGTGCGATTGATGAGGCTAAGAAGGAAGCTACCCTTGCAAATTTGAGTACTACCACCGACATGGCTACCGCCTTGGGTGATGTAGATTTAGTGGTAGAAGCGGCTACTGAAAACGTAGATCTTAAGCTGAAGATTTTTGGCGACATGGATAAGTTTTCCAAGCCAGAAGCCATTTTAGCTTCCAACACTTCCTCCATCAGCCTTACTCAAATTGCAGCGGTTACTGGTCGTCCCGATAAAGTTATTGGCATGCACTTTATGAATCCCGTGCCGGTAATGAAGTTGGTAGAGGTAATTCGTGGCTATGCTACTTCCGATGAGACTACCAAAACCATTATGGATCTTTCGGAAAAATTAGGCAAGGTGCCTACCGAGTGTAATGATTACCCCGGTTTTGTGGCCAACCGTATTTTAATGCCCATGATTAACGAGGCCATCACTTCATTATTTGAAGGGGTAGCAGGTGTTAAAGAAATTGATACCATTATGAAGCTCGGCATGGCTCATCCTATGGGACCATTAAAATTGGCCGATTTCATTGGCTTAGACGTTTGTCTATCCATCCTTAAGGTATTACACGAAGGCTTTGGTAATCCGAAATACGCACCTTGTCCGCTCTTGGTAAACATGGAAAGTGCCGGTAAATTGGGCGCCA
>CATMQD010000253.1 GCA_950073045.1 uncultured Flavobacteriales bacterium
AGTTGATTTAAAAATGACATGGCATCACTAAAGTGCTCTACTTCATTATCTGGGTTTAAACCCAAATGATGAACCAAAACTTTAGCGTAGGGAATGCTATCCTCTACCACAAAAATCTTCATCAATGACATAGGCGATCGCTTCTCCCAAATTTAACATTTACTCTCAGTATGGGAAAGTGCGAAGGGAACTAAGGCTCTTACTTTCTCACAGGCTTTTTAACAAAATTCCGCAACTGAACGAAGCCTAGTTTAAGCCAGAAAAAGATGCGTACTGGTACATAATCTCGCATGTAGAAGAAACCTAAGAAGGTCCCCACGCCAAAGGTTATAATGGAAACAGCGGCCACCCAAGTTAAACTTTCAAAGAAATACAGCATTATAATATCGCCTATCACATTTACCAGCAACATCATAATTACTTTGCGCATATTTATTTGTGGGCGATTTAATACATCGAGTCCAACTCCTGCATAGCGATCCAAAGCGGTAAAGGCCATAAATACCGAGAATATACGCAGCAAAATTGCGGAGTCGGCATATTTCTCACCGCCAAGCAGCACTACCAAATAATCGGCAAAAATAAAGGTCCCCAGTGCCATCGGCAGCAGCAGAACAAAAGCGAATGAAGTCGCAGCTTCAAATTCCTTTTGAAAAGCCTCTTTATCGCCAGAGCGGTTGGTTTTAGCCAGACTCGGAAAGGAGAAACTCACCAGTGCTCGTAGGGGAATATCAATTAAATTCACTAATCGATTAGGAATTTGATAGACAGCTACCGCTTCTGGGCCAAGAAATATTCGAATTAAAAAGTCGTCGCTACCTCTTAGCAAAGTCCCGCCAATTAGAGTTCCCATGGTATAACGGCCATAGGCAAAAAGTGACTTTAAACGTTGTTTGGTAGCAAAACGTAACTGTCGGAAACCTCCCCAGCCAAGGAACAATGAAATTAGTGAAGGCACCATATTAGCCCCTATGGTTAATATCATGATGGTCCAAATATCCCCGCCATTGAAATAAGCCCAACATACACCGGCAAAATGAACAATTTGCACACTAAGGTTTAAAACAATCAGACGATCGAAGCGCATATCCGAGTTTAAGCGCCACTGCGCCATATTGTTAGGTATGGAACCAAAAGTTTGGATCGGAATAAATATGGCGTAAATCAAAAACTCCTCACTGCCATTATATTGGTACCAACCGTACATTCCCAGGCCAATTGGAATAGCAAAAATGGTAGAAGCTATAAGGGCAAAAAGCCAGGAACTACCTAAAACCTCATCGCGCGATTTGGCATCGTCTGCTTCAACCATAAATTTTATGAGAGGCTTCCCCACCAAACCATTTCGGAGCATACCGAAGGTGGTGTAAATAACTTGATAGATGGCGAAAATACCAAAGGCCTCCTTACTTAAGGTTCGGGTTAAATAACCAAAAGTGAGCAAAGCAAATGCGGCCCCCAAAACGGAGGACAACATGCTTAGGAATTTTTGAGATTTCAGTTTTTGTAGCAAGCTGTTCTTATAACCAGTGTTTCAAATCTTTCTGCAAAAGCTCTTGCAATTGCTCAATATCCTTACGGTAAATATCATCTACAATCCGCTGCTTTAACTTGGGGTCCATGCCTGGTTTCTCCAAGTTTTTATTTCGAATACCATTAAGCCAGCGGTTAACCGCCACATTCGACTTCAATTTTTTATGCAGGCCTGGGAAAACTTTTTTAATAAATACAATTGGAGCGCTATCTTGTCCGACTAGGGCATCAACCGATTTATTCTTCACTTTACCACTCTTATTGTAAACCACATCTGTGCCCACTTTCACATTAGGATCCACTCCTAAAAAGCTAAATGCTTCTTTTACAACCTCATCCGTTCTCCCAATAAAATCCTCGTAAAGAAATACCTTGATATTCTCCCTTTTGAAATTATCGAAATAGGGTTTCAACTGGCGGTAATAAAAACCTTCATTCACCAAATCCTTGCGCTTCCACCAAATGGAATCACGATTAAAAACTTCATTCAAGTCGCCTCCTTCTGGAATTTCATTCTCGCGTACCAAATGGAAATAGCGCGAGAAAATACGGTCGGCCGGATGACGCAAAATGGCCATTAGTTTGGCATCAGGAATATAATGCTTAATCCGCTCCCAAGATCCAGCACTACTGATATAAGTATTGGATACTTCTCCTTTTAACTGACCATCTTTGGCCTCCTTAAAAAGATTGAGGTAATCTTCGAGCTTATATACTGACTGATAATAATGATCGCGGTCGGTAGGATCTTCGAGGGTATTGGGATCTAAGAGCTCATAGGCGAAGAAATTAGGTTCCTTAGAACCCATAAAAATCTTGGGATGTTGATTAAGGTATTCGTGTAATGAAGTAGTTCCGGATTTACCGGCACCAATAACTACAAAATCTGGAAGTAGCTCTTTATGCTCCATTCTGTTTGGCTTCAATTTGCTGAATGATGGTACTAAATTCTTCGACCCGGCCATACCAAGAGTTTTGCTTGGCAAAGGCGGCCCGGGCCTTTCGTTTCTCAACTGAATCAGTTTCGATTTCTAATTTCAATGCCTTTACAAAATCTTCCCGTTTATCGTGTAAGGAAGCGATATCCTCAAAGTCGGAAAGCTGTCCAAAGAGAGTTGACAAAACCGGAATACCGGTGGCGAGGTATTCGTTAATTTTCAAAGGATAAACCCCTTTAGTAAACTCGTTAATCTCGAAGGGTATAATTCCTACTGCGCAAGTTTTTAAAAAGGCTGGTAGCTCAGTAGCGGCTTTAGAGCCAAGGAGCTTCACATTATCGTATTTTGCTAAAATGGCTTCAATACGTTCTTCCATCACCTTACCCACAAAATGAAATTCGTATTCAGGATAGGCTTTAAAGCATGCTTCCAATAATTCGTAATCGGAACGGAAGTCGATTGCGCCAACATAGCCGATAATGGGCTTCTTTGCTTCTTCGGTATAACCGGAATGAAATAAATCGTAGTTCACGCCATTCTTCACCAAATAGCATTCTTTACTTAATTCTCTTTTGGTTTCCAATAAGCCTGCAGAGGTAACCACCGTAGCATCTGCCATTGGTAAATAAAGTTTTTCGGCTGGGGCACCATGCTTAGCGGCCCATTCTGCCGCTGATATCTCATCGTAGCAGTGGTAAATTTCTACCGAATTGGGAATAGCATTATGGGAATAAGCTCCAAAATCAGGATTAAAGGAATTGATCAGAATAGTTTTATCCTGCATCCCCAATCGCTTTAAAGCGCGATTTATGGAGCGGTTTACCTTTTTAACATTGCGGCGATGAAACCATTGATATAAAGTCCCCGGAGCTAAAAAGTTAGTTGGAAATATTGGTGGTGGAGTTAATAAATAGAGAGTTCCACCATTGGCATGCGGGAAACTTTGAATGCGATCTTTAAAGCCAAGAATCCGCATAAAGCCAGGATCCTTCGCTCCTTTGATTAGCCTTTGAAGAGCATCTTTCCAGGTAAACTGATAGTCTACATATAGAACTTGATTTTCTTCGGAAAAGACCTTCATTATTTCAATGACGGTCTTGGCATATTCGTCAAACCAATTGGTTCGACTATAACATACAATGTTCCTCCCTTTGAGCATTCTGGTTAGTTATACGCTCAAATTACGGGAAATATTTGCTTGTTTATTGTAGGATTACCGGATAAGTACGAACAAAATTATCCGCTTGCAGGCGCAAGATGTAGGTTCCCGCTTCTAAGCGCAGTTCCTGTAAATCAATATTGGCCTCTCTAAGCTCCCCACTGCCAATTTGTCGACCATTAATTTCGAATATAGAATATTGGCTACCATCAAGCGAAGCGTCCCAATTGCTAAAGCGTAATTCGGTACTGCTTTTACTTAATGGGTTTGGATACGGCTCCACATTTAAAAGCGGGCCATAGGCCTCTAAATCAAAGCTTTCGGGTAAAAGGGCAATTTGCAAGTTACTAGCTTGGCCGTGACTCATAGTAAGATTGACGGTATCGGTGCGATAAGCCGATTTTGAAATTATCATTTGATAGCTTCCAGAAGCGGCTTGCCCAGCGCGGTAATTTCCAAAGATATTGGTGTTACCACCCATATCGGAGTTCGGAATCTGAACACTAGCATTAATAATATTTTGACCAGTAATTGAGTCAATAACATTCACATTTAAATAGCAACCGCGGGTATAATCGCTACCTAAAACGTAAAGACCTCTTTGGCGATCGGTGGCTAAAATATTACCACTAGGTAAATATGGATAAGCGCCCCAGCAGCCACTAAAGCCATCACCAGAATCTAAGGAGGTATCGAAATAACCGGTTTCAATCATTAAGCCTGGCTGACTAACATCTAAAATCTGAACCCCCGAAGTATAGTAGGAATTCACCAAGAAGTTATTGAAGAAGTGCACATTATGTGGAATCACATTGGTGCCGAAGCTCGTGCGGATTCTATCCAGTTCACTGATATTATTAAGATCGCTCACATCGTACTCAGCGATAAAGGCGGAAGTTTTCTCATCAGTGGTAAACACGCGATTATTATCGTCGCTAAACCAGATATTATGAGTGAAATTGAAAGGAGTATTTTTGGTGGCCATCACGGTAGGAGTGCCAG
>CATMQD010000254.1 GCA_950073045.1 uncultured Flavobacteriales bacterium
GCCAAATTAAAGGCTTTCGATTGCCAGGGTCATCGGCGCCCCACATTCCCATTTCATCGCCATTATAAATTTGTGGAGAACCGGGCATGGTAAACTGCAGTAGTAAAAATAATCGCTGACGAACTCTTGCATTCTGGTTTGGCTTATGAATTTTGTAAGCTGCATTATCGCGGTTCGCGCCTTGTTTATAGGCATTGCGATTTAACATAGCCGTTGCCAAGCGCGGTGCATCATGGGAGGCACTCATATTCATCCATGCTTTTTGATGGGACCAATCGGCCGATTGAGCAAAAGACTTCAAAGAATCCACTAATTCCGAAGCCCGAATACTATCTGGAGCAGCCAGTAAATAATGGCGTACCGCTCTAAACCAGCGATAATTCATCACCCCATCAAAAACATCGCCTTGTAAAAATGGCTTTGGATTTAGGAGCTTATCGGGATATTCTTGCCACCATACTTCACCAATTAAATAGGCTTCTGGATTTATCGCTTTCACCTCTTTTCGATATTCTCGCCAAAAACCTAGGGGCATTTCCGCCGCAACATCTAGGCGAAAGCCATCCACCCCATCGCTAGGATCACCATCTCCATTAGGATCGAGCCAGCGTTTACTAATCTCATAAATATGTTTCTTTACCTGGGCACTGGCTACCTGACCTTCGAAAGCTCTCACCTCCGAACTATGGTCGGCATACGGGGTGTCTTTAATCTCGGGCAAGGAAGGAACGCCTAACCATCCGCGATAAGCAAATTCACTGCTATCTGTTTTTGGGTCGTCTAATTGCTCAATCCAGTACCAATCTTTAAACTTTGATTCCTTTTGATTCTTCAGTACATCTTGCCAAGCAAAAAACTGGGTTCCTGTATGATTCCATGAATAATCTAGGATAAGATGCATGTCGCGCGCATGAACCTCCTCTATCACTTTTAAGAAGAGCGAATCGGCACTGGTCCACTGCCAATGTTCATAATCCAGAGGATCTTCCTTGGCCATTAATTCGGCATCCGCCTTAGGCTTAGGACCAAAATTGCGATCGATATGGCGCCAATTTCGAGCGTCGTATTTATGAAGAGAGGGGGCATCATTTAAAGGATTAATATATATGGCATTAATCCCAAGAGAGTCCAAATAATCTAGCTTGGCCAATATTCCAGCCAAATCGCCACCATAGCGGCGTAATTGCACCTTTTGATTAAAGGCTTGCAATGGATTTCCAGAAAGGTCTTTCAGGGAATCGAGGTTTTGCAACCAAGGTTCTAATTGGTGCCATTCCCAAGTCCAAGGGGTAATTTGCCAATTTGCAGGTGTAAAACCAGGGTAAGCGCCAATCATATCCTCTGGCCTGGGATCGTTGGTACTATCACCATTGTAAAAACGCTCGGGAAAAATTTGATACCAAATCGCTTCTTCTGCCCAAGTGGGAACCTCATTATAATTAGCAAGCTCTTTATGCTGAACTTTATTTTCATCTGGCTGACAAGCCCACAGAGCAAGGAAAAGGACTAGGTATAAGTATCGCCACATAGGTATGGAATTGGGCTAGAAAGTTAAGTATATCTCCATTGAAACAAAGGCTTATTAACTTCGCGTGATGTATTTAAAGGAGAAGCATACTTGGATTTTAGGCGCCACCGGCTACATAGGAAGGGCTTTGGCGGAGCAGTTTCTGGGTGATCGAAATTTCGTTTGCTTAGGCCACCGAAAAATTGACTTGGAGCTAATGGAGCGCAGTAATTTCCTCATGAGCTCTTTGGAAGGCCTCGATCTAAATTGGCTGGAGCGTTTTCCTCCTAAAGTCATTTTTCATTGTGCTCGCCTAGCTGGTTCGAGTCCGGCAAAACGAAAAGCGGCCGCTGAAAAGGGAGCGCGAGCCAATCAAAGGATCATCGATTACCTTGTGAAGCTTCCTTACCCTCCGACGATAGTATATTGTAGCGGGACTTTAATGTATGGTCCTCAAGATGAGGAAACAGATGAGGCTACTCCGCTTAACCCGATAGCTTATGCCCGTCAATATGAAATCGCCGAAAGGCCATGGTTAAAAGTAAAGTCGGAAGGAAAGTTAGATGTTAGAATGGCCCGTCCTGCTTGGATTTTAGGTCCCGATTCGTGGTTTCTTCATTTCTTTTTAAAACCGGCCTGGGAGCAAGGCTGGGTTCCCTATTATGGTGATGGCCAACAGCAAATGTCGATTTTAGCGCTGGCGGATTGTGCTGGGCAACTTAAGCATGTTAATGAAGCGGGCAAGCCAGGCACTAATTACAATCTCTATAGTTTGCCTCCTATCTCCCAAAAAGAGTTTGCCGAAACCTTAGCTGATTGCTTAAAAATGAAAGCCCGAGGAATTTCATTAGAAGATTGCAAAGCACAAATGGGCTTAGCTGAAACAGAAGCCTTATGCTCTAATATTCCAGTTACCACCTACCATAGAGACTGGAAACTCAGTTATCAAACCCTAGAAGGTGATCTTACCAGCTTATTGGAAAAAACCATTCATCAAGCAGAGGTAACCTATGGCCTTTTGCGCAAATCGTAAAGCGCATATTCCCCTAATGCTCCCAATGGTCCTCGGGCAATTTTACGATCGAGTTGCCAGAGGATAAAAAGGATTTTATTGGGGATTTTCTGATGCAAGCGATGATAGTACCATGCTGGATAAAGGATACTAAACCCCTCGCGTTTGCGATATTCTAGATGTAGAGAAGTGCTTATCTTCTTGATTTCTGCTGGAGCATAGCAACGACTTGCTAAAAACTCGGTTGGCGAATAGCCTCCCCAAACTTTACGTAATCGCTTAAAGGCGTGATGGGGTTTTAATTTGAGGCATTCCCAAATCATACCACCCACATACCATTTATTCACAAAAGTGAGTACCATTCTACCGCCCGGTTTCAGCTTGGCTTCTAAACAGGCCATTGCAACAGGCAGGTCTTCAACTGTATTTAGTGCACCAAAAAACACATAAATTAAGTCATAGCTTCGATTGGGAAACAAGGTCTCCAAATCCTCTACACTACCTTGAGCCACCTGAGTATTTTTAGAGTCTAGACTTGGTATTTTGGCCGTCGCCAATTTTACCATTTCTTCCGAAACATCAATGCCATCCATTTCGGTATGGGGAAAAATTCGAGCGAAATGTATGAGGTCGAACCCTGGTCCGATTCCCACCTCTAAGGCATCGGCAAAGTCTTCTCTTTTAACCTCTTCCCGAAAGGCTTGTCGAATGCGCTGTAAGGCTGGATTTCGCCAATAGCGTTTTTCGAAATCGCTGGCATCTTTATCGTAATAAGCCCCAACTTCCTCGTAATACTTCATGCTCAATCTACTTTGTACTGTTGCTCCAACATGGCTCCAAAGGACCAGAATAAAAAGGCAAATGCCGGTTGGTTTAGGAAATTATTAAAATGCATGTGGAAGTAATAAGTGGCCAGTCCTAAAAATAGGGGTAGTATAAGCTTTCGCTGATGCGATGGTGGCCAAAAGCCAAGGTAAAACCATCGAGCTAAAATTATCAAGAAGAGCAAAGTTGAAGGCCAGCCATTTTCCGAAATTTGGAGTAAAATTTCAGAATGTGCCGTTCCCCCAGAACCTTCCGGCGGATAATCGGGGTTTCGAACAGTAAGCCGGTTCTCTAGTTTCTTTTCCTGAAAAGGGATATAGGTAAATTGATAAGTACCTGGACCAAAGCCCCAATGCGGTCGCTCTTCAAACATGCGCAAGGCCGAAACCCAACGATTTAAACGTTCGATATTACTAACATCGGATTGCACATTGGTTACCGACATCGACTTCTCTACTAAGCTAGCTTTTGGGTCGTAACTCTGAAGCTTATTATAGGAAAAGGAGTCTTCAATTTTCTGCAAGCCTCCCAAAGCCAAGGCCAAGCTGATTACCAGCAAGGGAAGCGCTAGCCGTAAACGTGGACCTAGTTGCAAAAGAGCCCATAAGGATAGCATAAAAAGCATGCTCCATAAGGCGGCCCTGGAGCCACTTAAAAATGCGGCTAATCCAAAAACTATAGCCGGCAGCCACCAAAGTTTATCGCTAGAAATTTTGCCTAGACAATAAGCTGAAATTAGGGCCATGCAAGCTCCAAAAAATGTATGTGAATAAAAGAAGGGCTCGTAAATCCCCGAAATGGTTATCGGGTTAAAATCATAGCGTGCATAATTAATTAGGCCCAAAACTAAAACTGGAAAAACCCCTAAGGAGAAGGCTAAAACCAGTCTCTTAAACTCGCCTCCTTTCTTCTGCCACAGTATTATTCCATAATAAAAGGTCAATAGGTAAAGGGCATTTATAAAAAAGAACTTTAGGGAAACGGTAAGCATTTCACTGGCCACAATCGGCACAATGAAACTTAGCAGCCAAAACGTGGGCCATGGATATTGCTTTAATAATTTAAATGACTCCCTATACAGCTCAATAAGCACAATGGGCCCGATTACAACCAGCAGAAATTCGGAAGGGACCACCAAGCTTACCGAAGAAGAAAGGGAAACACTTAAAGAGAGTGGTAAAAGAAAAACCAGAATGGGAATGCTTTTCTGAAAGCCCTGTTTAAAATACAGAATCATACTGGCAAGAACCGCAAGCAAGGCTAAATAAATCCACA
>CATMQD010000255.1 GCA_950073045.1 uncultured Flavobacteriales bacterium
GCAGGTCGAGTAAACGAGCGTTTCGATTTTGCCGCTAAGGGTCGCAAGAAATTAGCCGATAATCAAGAGGCACTTACAGCGTCTCAAAATAAGCTGGTAAATAATCAAGAAACCTTAAGCGTAGAGCAAGACAAACTTTCGCTTCGTCAGAATGATTTAGAAAAACACCAAGAAGCTCTTATTGAGCAAACCTTGGAAGTAATGAATAATCATGGTCAGCTTAAAGGCCGTGTAGATTCCATACAAGAGATTTTGGAGAACGACATTATGAATTTCCTCCAAAATGTTAAGGTTGATAAAGGTGATGTTGAAGCGCATGTGAAAAATTTCGCAGGAGATTTGGAGCGCAAGATTTATGAGAACAATGTTCGCATGGAAGCCAAAATTGACGCCTTTATCGACATGAGTCGTCGTCAAATGGGCCAAGCTGCTCCTCAGCCAGTGCAAGAAGATCCTAAGATGAAGGCCATCAAGGATACCCTTAAGAAATTAAGTTCCTTGTTAGATGAGTGAGAAGCCTAATAGCCTAGAGATTCTAAAAGATCTACTACTACGCGAAGAGCGTGCACAGCAAAATGCTTCTGAGCAAGACCTTCAACGACTAGAAGAAGAGATTAAGGTACGCCACAAGCTGGAGCAAAATATGGAACCAATTCTGGTGGATTGGTTTATGCGCTTCCGTCGTGATTTCCCAAAAGAGTTTGGACATCTATTTTATCAAACCCTTGAAAAGGAAATTCAAGAAAACCCCGAACGTATGAAGGCCGCCCTTTACCCAGTGGTAAATGAAATGATTGGAGAACACTTCAACCATCGCTTCCGCTCTTGGAAAGAACGTTTAGGCTTCGGGCGCATCAATAAATTAAAAGACCCTACCGACCTTTACAAGGACCGTCGCAATCTTAAAGATTCAGATCCTAAGGTGATGGAAGAAGAAGAGCGTCGTCGCGAGAAAGTACAGGTTAACGATATCTTCGTTTTAGAAAATGATGCGCGTAACCTATTGGGTATGCGCAGTCGCTTTAATGCTGTAGATGATCAAGAGGTTACTTCTTTAATGCTCGATACGATTCGTCGTATGGTTGAAGATGCCGTATTGCGTAAAGGTCAGGCCCTAGACTGGATTGATTTTAATGGCTACAAGATTTACTTGATCACCTTTAAGCGTATTTCAGTAGCAGTAACGGTTACTGGATTACCAGACCAGGATTACATGAGCGACCTTGAAGACCGAGTAATGGACTTTGCAAAGCTTATGTTACCCGAAATGAGTCCTGGTGATTTCGATTTCAACTCTAAGCTTTGTATCCGTTTACTAGCGCAAACTTTCCCGAAAATTGGTAAAAAAGCGGTTAACTAAATCAGCTCATCCGCTTTTTCATTTTAAAATTCTTCCACTAAGCTTCCTTGGCAGAACTGGTTTCTGCTGGCCACAGATAGGTCACTAATGCGCCAAAAATAAAGGATACCAAGAAAGCTGGTCCCATCACGTCAAGCTTTTCGAAATAGGGTCCAATATTTGGCAATTCCTGTACATAGAACTTAAAGAAGGGAACCGCCAAAAATCCACTGATCATACAGGCCAAAGCTCCCTTTTGATGAAAGCGAGGCCAGAAAAGTGCGTAAATTATCATCGGACAAAAAGTAGCTGCAATTCCCGACCATCCAAAAATTGAGAACCAAAATACCGTACGGCCTGGGACTACTATCGCCACTGTCATGGCCACTGCCAAAGCCAATAGCGCCATTCCTAAAGTTACGTAGGAAGAAATACGGGTTAGTTTCTCACTCTTTATTTCAGGATGAAAAACCTTTTGATATAAATCGCGAACAATCGCACTAGATGCCACCACCAATAAAGAGTCGATGGTAGACATAATTGCACTAAGAATAATGGCGATATAAATAGCGATTATAAAAGCAGGGAATGTATCCTGCAGCAGCACCATTAAAGTATCTTCTCCACTCATACCCAAAGCCGCCTCGGGATTAGAACCAGGAGTGGTAAATATCGCTCTAGCAAGTAAACCAATGGATACTGCGGCGGCATCACTTATCAGCGTAAAAACAATCGCTACCCAGCGTCCTTTGTCAATTTCCTTGGTATCGCTTACGCTGATAAAACGAGCGTAAACCTGCGGAGACCCTAGGAAACCAAGCCCGATAAAGGCAAATCCGAGCATTGTAGCCGTTTGCATCCAAGGATCTTCGGTATTGCCCCATATACTTACTAAGGTAGGATCAATGGCATCCAAACGCCCAAATAATTCAGCGTGATGCTCCCAGCCGAAATAAGCCACCAGCGGTAAGGCTAGCAAGCCAAAGAACATTAAGAGGCCTTGGAAGAAATCGGACCAAACCACCGCCAAAAAACCACCCACGAAGATGTAGGCCACCACAATCATAAAACCTAAAATGGCACCGGTAAAGTAATTAAGTCCAAGGAAGGTTTCGAAAGCCTTTCCAGTAATATCTATTTGCGCACTTACGTAGATGATTACAAAGCTCGCCAAACAAAGAGCAGCCACTAATCGGAGGGTATGCCCTTTGGCTTTAAAATGACTTTCTAAAAAATCGGGAACTGTAAGTGAATCATATTTATCAGTGAGCCTTTTAAAGGGCTTGGCCATAAAAAACCAAGAAACTGCAACCCCCAAAACTTCACCAACTACAACCCAATAAGCAGATACCCCCGCAAGGGCACCCATTGCGGTTAAGCCGATAAGCAACCAACCTGATTCCCCGGTTGCGCGAGCGGAAAAGGCCACCATCCAATAGCCTAATTTCTTTCCGCCCACATAATAATCGTCCATATTTTTAATTCTCCGAGAGGCTACTATCCCAATTCCGAAGAGAATGGCGAAATAAATTCCGAGAACAACAAGGTTGGTAATCATATACTTATATCTTAATTCATTTTATCGGCGAAAGCCTCTAAGAGTTTAAAAAAGCGATCGATATCTTCTTTCTCGTTACCAGCATTTACAGTCACTAATCGCACAAACTCATCTCCATGAAACTGTCCGTAACCAATCATTAATTCACCGGCTTCATAAAGTTGATTACATAGCTTATCTGCAGGGATATCTTTATAGTTAAAGCAAATTCCTAATGAGTTTTCATAGCTATATACCGTATAATCTGGATGCTCTCGTACATAATCTAAAGCATGATTTGCAAGCTCAAACTGGCGGTCTACTATTTCTGCCAAACCTTTGGTGCCAGCAGACTTCCATAAAGTCCAGAATTTGAAGGCATCATTTCGTCGACCACATTGTAAGGAGGTTTTACCCAAATTATAATCGTCGCCATCGGTTTGATATAAATAATCCGCATCATTGGCGAAACTCTCGTATAACCAACGCTTATCCTTTACTAAAATTAAGGAACAAGAAAGTGGCGTTCCGAGCATTTTATGTGCATTATAACTAAAGCTATCTGCTCTTTCGGCTCCTGCTATAAGCGGACGGTAGGTATCACTAAAAATCACACTACCACAGTAGGCGCCATCTACATGGAACCAAATGCTCTCTTTTTCACAAATTTCAGCAATCCCCTCCATGGGATCAAAAGCGCCCATAACTGTAGTACCGGCGGTTCCGATTACAAGAAAAGGTTGATGGCCATTAGCGCGATCCTCACTAATCAATTCTTGAAGGTGATCCATTCGCATTTTGCCCTGATCATCACTATTTACGTAACGAATCTGGTCGCGCCCAATCCCCATAAAGGCGGCATTTTTGGGTATCGAATAATGAGACTCACGAGAAGTATAAAGAGTCAACTTCGCTCCATCTAAACCTTTACTGCGAGCGGTTTCCTGGGCTTTATCGCGGGCCATTAACATCGCCATGAAATTGGTCATTGAACCGCCCGGAGCTAGGGTCCCATCAGCGGAAGCTGGATACCCTAAAAGTTGAGCACTTTTATGAAGCAGCTCTTTTTCGACACCAACCATTGGCCCCCCAACCTTGTAGGTGTACATACTGTTATTAAGCAGTACTGCTAGTAAATCTCCCAAGCTGGCTTTAGAATTTCGTCCGCCAAATAGTTGATTAAAAAATTTACGGGTGGCGGTTCGGGGAGTATTTAGGACCAAATCTCGAAGGATTGGCTCAAATTCACTATCGCTAATTCCTTCTTCCGAAAGAGAAATTTTTAATCGGGTAAAAAGGGCCTCTGGCGCTTCTGGCCTTAAAACTGGTTCCTTTTCCTCGGCCTTCATTAGGTCTTCGGCAATGGACCGAAAGAGGTCCAAATCATTTTTCATGGATGTCTTTTTCAAGAATTTGCTACAAATGTAATTTTTAAATTTCGATCGAAATTCTTTCATTTTCGACAATAAATGAGCTATTTTCGCTAAATCTTATACGAAATAGAAGCGTTTTTAATAGATTTTCTTCAAATCTGCGCTTCGTAAAAATTCTAATGTGCAAGCTGTAAATACCATAGAGGAGCTCCTAGAGATTCTCCCGCAATGTTCTGGAACAGACTTCGTTAAACTTGCCGATCAACTTGAACTCGACCCCGAGGATTTTAAACCTTTTGCTTATTGGAGTGATGAATCT
>CATMQD010000256.1 GCA_950073045.1 uncultured Flavobacteriales bacterium
CGTGCAGCGCGATGAGCAGGAATCGATTGCCACTTTAGGAGTATTGCCTGGGATGGATTTCGATAAAAATGGAAATCTCTATTACAGCGCTCAAGGGCAGATTTGGAAGCTGAATATCAATAGTAAAAGTCCAGAAGCATTGCCGATGGACATTGAGCTAAAGCTGGATTTAGGTCCGCGCTTAGATTTTAAATACCCGATTTCGGATGTGGAAGATCAACCGGTAAATCAAATTCGAGATGGGGTACCTTCTCCCGATGGAAACTGGTTAGCTTTTACGGCTTTAAACCGATTGTACCTCTATAACTTCGAGACTAAGGAAGTAAAAAAGGTGAGCGATCATAATTTTACCGAGGCCATGCCTACCTGGTCGCATGATGGTAAAAAGATTGCCTTTTGTTCTTGGGAGGGCCGAGAAGGTTTTGTGTACGAATACCGCATCGGCCGTAAGAGCCCCAGCAAATTAAAAATGGAGCCGGGCCTTTATCAAGGCTTAAACTACAGTCCCGATGATAGCCGACTGATCTTTATCCGCCAAAGCGCCCAGAGCTACCGCGATGCTTACAGTCCCTTTGTTTCGAGCTCCGATGCTAAGATTTCCTATTTCGATTACAAAGCACAGAAAGTTCAAGATATAGCTCCCGCGAAAGGACGTTCAAACCCTCACTTTAGCAATGATGGTGAACGGATTTATTTAAACTCTTCTAAGGGCCTAGTATCGATCCGTTGGGATGGCAGCGACGAAAAGGAACATTTGAAATTAACCGGCATCACCACTTATGGCAGTAGCTTGGAAGAATTTCATAATCACGGTGCAGATCACGATCATGAGCATTCCCTCCTACCCGGTGCAGCCGAGGCTTGGCGCGATAAATCGAAACCTTCTACCGCTTCGGAGCTGATTATTTCTCCGGATGGAAATTCGGTATTGGCCCAAATTAATAATGACCTTTATGTAGTGCATTTACCGCGCTATGGTCAAACGGCTAAAATATCGGTGGCCAAACCGGAATCTGCCGCTTTCCCCGCACGAAAGATCACGGCGTTGGGTGGTGAATTTGGAGCTTGGTCGGCAGATGGTCGCCAAGTGCATTGGTCACTCGGTCCGGCGCATTTTATCTACGATTTAGAAAAAGCCCAGGCCTTTGACGATAGTTTAAAACTAGCCAAAGAAGAAGCCAAAAAGCAAGCAGAGAAAGACAGCACTAAGACCGAAGAGAAGGCGGATAAGGACAAAAAGAAAAAGAAAGATCCGAAGTTTGAGGCGCAAGAAATCCGCATTCCCCTCACTTATAAAAAGCATATCCCTCAAGGCTATACCCTCTTAAAGAATGCGCGCATTATTACCATGAATGCCGACAATAAGGTGATTGAAAATGGGAGCCTGCTCATTAAAAACAATCGCATAGAATGGATGGGTACCGATATTCCCAATCTGCCGGAAGGCACTAATATTATTGACTGCAGTGGAAAAACTTTGATTCCCGGTTTTGTAGATACTCATGCCCACATGTGGCCCAATTGGGGCGTGCACAAAAATCAGGTTTGGCTTTATGCCGCTAATCTGGCTTATGGGGTAACCACCACACGCGATCCACAAACCGCTACCACCGATGTACTAACTTATGGCGATATGGTAGAAGCGGGCATGATTGACGGTCCGCGGATTTACAGCACCGGTCCGGGGGTAGGTTTTTGGTCCTATAAAATTGAGTCGCTAGAACATGCCCGCTCAGTATTAAAGCAGTATTCTGAATATTACAATACCAAGACCATTAAGATGTACCTCACTGGGAATCGGCAGCAGCGCCAGTGGATTATTATGGCTTGTAAAGAATTGGGCTTAAAACCTACCACCGAAGGCGGATTGGATTATAAGTTAAACATGACTCAGATTATGGATGGCTATCCGGGTCACGAGCATGCATTACCAATTACTCCCATTCAGGAGGATGTGGTGCAGTTTATTGCTCAATCTAAAACTACTGTTACCCCTACCATGCTAGTAGCTTATGGTGGCCCTTTTGCGGAAAACTATTTCTATGCCACCGAAGAGGTTTATCATGATGAGAAGCTGCAATTCTACACGCCCTATGAAGAATTAGCCTCTAAAAGTCGACGCGTGAGTGCGGGTTGGTTTATGGAAGAAGAGCATGTATTTCCTCGTCATGCCGAGTTTATCCGTCGCTTAGTAGAAGCGGGTGGAATGGCCGGTGTGGGCTCTCATGGACAATTACAAGGACTGGGTTACCACTGGGAATTATGGGCCATGGCTAGCGGCGGCATTAGTGAGATGAATATGCTTAGAGTGGCCACTATTATTGGTGCCGAATCATTGGGCTTGGATGAAGATTTAGGCAGTTTAGAAAAAGGCAAATTGGCCGATATACTGATTCTCAATGAAAACCCCCTCGAAGAAATTCGGAACACTAATACCATTCAGATGGTTATAAAGAACGGACAGGTTTACGATGCAAATAGCCTGGATGTTATCGCTCCTGAAGCCAAAGCTGCCCCTGACTTTTTATGGCAAATGGAGAAACCCGAGAAAAACAATAATGATGCTCAAAAGCCCTAAAAGTCTAAGCCTTGTATTTTTATTCCTTTGGAGCTTTAGTCCGCTTTGGGGACAAATTACCCTACCCGATCCTCCTACGACTACCGCTTGGGAGCTGAAAACTGGACTAGATCAAGGTAAGTGGACGGTAAGGCAGATAACCGAAGTTTACCTCGCCCAGATAGAGCAGTTAAACCGTCAGGACCCCAATTTACGAGCGATTATCTCGGTAAATCCGGATGCCTTAGCCATTGCCGATAGTTTAGATAGGCTACTGGACCAAAACCAAAAGCTGGGTATTTTGCATGGTATTCCAGTGGTGCTTAAAGATAATATTGAGTCTAAGGATGCCATGCCAACCACTGCTGGTTCGCGGGCCCTGGCCAATAATTTCAGCAATCGCGATTCTAAGGTCGCAGAGAAACTTCGTCAGGCGGGCGCCATTATTATCGCTAAGGCCAATTTAAGTGAGTGGGCCAATTTTAGAGGCGAGAATAGCATTAGCGGCTGGAGTGCCATGGGTGGCTTTACCCGCAATCCCTATGTATTAAGTCGTAATCCTTGTGGTAGCAGCTCCGGATCGGCAGTGGCGGTAGCCAGTGGCATGGCCCCTTTAGCGGTAGGCACCGAAACCAATGGCAGCATTATTTGTCCGGCCCAAGCCAATGGTGTGGTGGGTATTAAACCTACGGTGGGTTTAATTTCGGCGGAAGGTATTATTCCCATTGCCGCTAGTCAGGATGTAGCGGGTCCCATTGCCAAAACCATTAATGATGCCACCTTATTATTGGAAGTCTTAGCGGAAGCGGATACCAGCAACCCTGGGAATCTCCCCAATTGGCCACCCCAGTATTGGGATTGGCGCTCTGTAGAATCCACCTCCGAGCTGGGCACCCCGCCTTTACAGGGACAACGCATTGGGGTTTATTGGGTTTCTAAGGGCTCTTATCCCAAGGTAGATAGTTTATTTGCGCAGGCCCAAAGAGATTTGGAATTATTGGGTGCGGAACTAGTTCCCATTAATAACATCTTGCCGGAAGGCACTAATTACGCCTCCTTCCAAGTGATGCTCTATGAGTATAAGCGGGGATTAAATCAGTATTTTAAAAGTTTGGGACCCGACAGTCCCATTCAGTCTATTGAAGACCTCATTGCCTTTAATGAGCAAGATTCGGTGGAACTGCAATTCTTTGGTCAGGAATATTTAAAAATGGCCGCTAAGATGGACAGTTCTTACCATGCGAATTATTTAGAGCAGCTGGCGCTGATGCATAAAAATAGCCGTGAGCTGGGTATTGATAAGATCATGGACAGTTTAGATTTAGCGGTAATTATTGCCCCCAGCGGCGGACCAGCCTGGCCGATTGATCCTCTTAACGGTGATCATTTTTTACTTGGCAGTTCCTCCCCCGCCGCCATTGCTGGCTATCCTAATTTAAGCTTACCGATGGGTTTTATTGGCGAGCTTCCGGTGGGACTCTCGATTTTCGGTCGGGCTTTAGAAGAATCCAAATTAATTCAAGTCGCTAGCTATTTTGAGCGCCTAAAGATGCGTCGAAAAGCACCGCGCTACTTGCGACAAGATCCGGTTTTGGGGGAGTAGTTTTTTTTTTTAGACGTGAGATATGAGATTTGAGATGTGAGACTTTGAGCAGGGAGAATATTTTGATTCTGCTAAAGAGCCTTGAATCGGTTGCTAGTGTAGAATTTATACAAGAGCTAGTTATAAGGAAGCTTGATCTGTGTCTTCCTTTCATCCGTGATCATTTTTTTAAAAGAACCTAGAGCTTAGCCGTCGCTGCAAGAATAAAGTTTATACCAGAGATTTTATACGGAGCTAAATCTGTGTCTTCTTTTTTTCTGTGTTCCGATTATAAATCAGATGTGAGATCTGAGAAGTGAGAAGTGAGACTTTGAGCAGGGACAAAATCTGGCAAAGAACCTAGAGCTTAGAACCTAGAGC
>CATMQD010000257.1 GCA_950073045.1 uncultured Flavobacteriales bacterium
AAAAGCTTGTCATCGGAGCATTTGCCTTTAGATTTCGACTTTTCCTTTTTTACTCGATGGCAATGGGAGGTGGATTCGCCACAACAATCCCCTTTAGGGGTCTCTGTTTGTTGATTGGGGAGGTAGTGGCTACAAGCTTCAGCCTTGGTGAAAACCGCTAAGGATTTTAGCTCGCCCTCACAAGAGTGGAAGCTAATTTGAAGTCCGCTAATCGACAGGAGAAAAATTCCTATTAGACTGTAAATCCCTAATTGTTTCACAATTCGAATATAGTGAATATAAATATTTGTGATTATGGTCACTTAGCTATTTTGAGGTTCATTAACTTGGCGGTCCAATTAGGATAAATGCAGAAATCCAAAATTTACCAGCAGCTGAAGGATCAGCACCAAGAAATGATGTCCTATCTGCACAGTTTAGATCAGGAGCAGATTCACCAGCAGGTAGACGGTAAATGGTCGGCTTTGCAAAATGTGGATCACCTTTTAAAGTCGGTGAAGGTGGTTAATCCAGCGGTGCGAAAGCCATCCATTTTACTACGAAGTGCTTTTGGGAAGCCCAATCGGGAAGCCCGAACTTATGAGGCTTTAGTGCAGCGCTACCAAGAGAAGTTAAAAGATGGAAAGGCCCAGTCGCCTAAAGAGTATCAGGCGGCCGATTCTAAGGATATGGATGCCCAGTCGATTCTGCAGGATTATGATAATGAAATGCAGACTTTCCTGAAATTTGTTGCTAAGGTTAAGGAACGGAAATTAGATCGTACTCTTTTGCCGCATCCACTACTGGGTAGACTGTTAATGCGTGAGGTTTTGTATTTCATGCATTACCATACCGACCATCATTTAGCGGCGATAAAAAAATCCGTGGTCCAAGCATAACCATTAGCCCATTTATACGTTTTATAAGTGTATGAAGAAGCCTCGTCCTGAAACCCCCGTAAGTACACCCAAAGAAGAGCTGTGGAATAGCATCACTCACGGTATTGGTATTCCAATTGCCATCGCCGGAATTGTACTCTTAATTATTAATGCCATCGACCGCGATAGTCTGAGCTATTGGGTAGCGGCCTTAATTTATGGTTTAACCATGCTGTGGACTTATATCTCTTCCACAGTATATCATAGCTTCCATAAAGCTCGACCGGCAGTACGTTATTATCTCCACTTGATGGACCATACCGCCATTTACCTTTTTATAGCCGGCACCTACACACCTATTGCCTTGTTTATGCTACCCGGTTGGTGGAGCACAATTATTCTCACCTCCGTTTGGACCTTAGCCTTGGTGGGAATGATCTATAAAATCTTTTTCCTCGGACGATGGAAAAAATTATCCCTAGCCATTTACCTCCTAATGGGTTGGCTCATCATCTTCGCCTTTAAGCCGCTCTATGAATCGGCACCAATGGGGCTTATTGTTTGGATTTTAGCCGGAGGGGCAGCCTATACTTTGGGTACGGTTTTCTTTAGCTTACGAAAGGTGAAGTACGCTCATAGTATTTGGCATCTTTTGGTATTGGCAGGGAGTATTTGCCACTTTGTGGGGATTTATCTTTATGTGTGAAATTAGATCGCTCACTTTGCTCGCTATTAGAACCTAGATTTTAGAAGCATTCGCTATGCTCACTCTTAGATTGGGGAGAAAAGGATTATAGGGTGATTGGCTTCTAATAAGGCACATATTAAAATTGCAAGGGAGCAGAAATTCTAAACAAGTGAAGTACTTCTATAACCTAGCATTCATTCTACTGCTTTTTTCTTGCAGCCAAAAGGCTGATAAGGAATCAGAAATAATTGTGCGATTTGAAAAGGTCCTGGGGCAACCTGAACTGTCTTATTTAAATGAGATAGTAGCAGATTTTGATGACTACTTAAAAGACCACTACTCTGGTGAAAAGGATAGGTTTAAGGTTTTCTTGTCGGATATTTCCGCTTCTAAAAGTATTTCAACTTGGCAATTAGATTCCTTAAAGATGAAACGGTATAAAAGCAGTAAACTGTTTGATACCTATAAGCTGGTTTACCCTGACTCTGTATGGTTTAACGGAACATCATTTTCGGTGGATTTCGGTGAATATGGTAATTCTGAAGTCATACCAATTATAAAGGGAGGAAGCGATTCGATCAATGTAGACTCGACTATTCTAGCCTTAGAAGGGACCCCAGATCAGATGTTAATTGAAAAAGGTAGGTTTTATGTAGCACTTGATTCGATAGCACATTTAGACAGCTTAGTCAGTAATTTTCTAGATGCTTGGCAAGCCTCCCATTCAATGTCGCCAAGTAATTTAGCCAATGGATTGGCCTATTCGCTAACTGATGATAATGAGTATTTCGCCAAACGTATTTTTATTATGACCTCTCGTTTGGCTTCTCAAGGTCATACCACTACGCGCTCAAGTTTGCCTTAATTGGGAGTTGCTAGGTATAAAGTGGTTTTCATGCAGAGTGTTGATATTGAGTAGTTTGTTCCGTAAAGGCCCCCCAGTGGTTTTAGATTTAACAGCTAGCTTTGCAAAGGACTGGAATACCGCTACCAAACTAGCAATGCCGCGATCTCCATTAAGCCTAATTCACTCCACCAAAATTCACCTATGAATCCCGTAGGGGTGACATCTTTGTTACCCCTACGGGAAGGCACCTCCGTAACCCCATCGGGGTGACACCTTTGTAAAGAAGTGCCCTCCAAAAGAATATACCCCTGGCTAGTACCAATTCCCATTCAACAGTTGATTAGTGTATTCCTTATAGGCATGCATTGTATATTGTAGCTCATACTAAGTTTGCTATGAGTTTAAAGGAGATCTTGCTCAATATTTTTGGGATAGCCCTAATTGTGGTTTTACCCCATTTGGAGCTTATCCCCAAATTTTGGATATAGCCTACCGATATTTCTGGTGGTTTGGCTCATTTTAAAGAGTTCCGATCAGTCTTTTTCCGACCTCGGGTTCAGCTTTAAGCGCTTTCAGCTAAAGTCGATTTTAGTAGGGATTTTAGTCGCCGCTATCAGCTTAAGTTTTATGCAGCTAGTTTTCTTTCCAATTCTTGAGAAACTGGTGACTTTCGAAGCAACAGAAATTGGACTTTACGATTTTATAAGAGGTGGTCCTGTGCAGTTTATGCTTATAGTTTTGATGGGCTGGATTATTGGTGGCTTTTATGAGGAAATTGTATTTCATGGTTTCATTTTCACCCGGCTCGAGAAAATGATTGGCGGAAGGTATTCCACGGCAATAGCCTTTTTAATAACCGCTATCCTCTTTGGTGCTTATCACTTTCAGTTAGGAACGGCCGGACTCTTAAACGCAATAATTATTGGGGCGGTCTACCTAGGCTTATTCTTATTCTATAAAAGAAATCTGTGGTACTCAATAATTTGTCATGGCGCTTATAATACCATGGTAATGACCTTGATTTATAATGGCTATTTATAATGAGTAGCCCGTCTTAACCAGCTCTTGAGGTGAGGCTATTTGAGTAAACACCCTAAATCATTCCACCAATTTTCACCTACCATGCCAGTAGGGATGGCGCCTCCGTAACCCCATCGGGGTGATACCTTTGTAAAGAAGTACACCAGAAGTATATCCGCAATTACCCGATGCTATCACCCTAGCAGCATCAAGTCTAAAAATGAGCGCAGCGAGTGTACTAGATACTAGCTACTAATTACTAAATTAGAAAGCGCCCCTTATCGCACCCGAATATCCATCAATACTGGAAGGTGATCGCTGATCTTGCGCATCTCCTCCGCACTAAAGGGCTGGAAAACCTTGGCGCTATTGGGTATAATCTCAGGAGCTAAATTCTGATTGTAAAGCATGTAATCCAAGCGGCGACTAGGCTCATCCGAAGGGTGAGTATTGATTTCTGGTGCAAGGGGATCGCTAAGGCGCACTTGAAGATTTTCGTAATTCAACAAAGCCTCGATTTCTGGGCCATCCCGGTAGGAGTTTAAATCGCCTAAGAGTAAAATATTTGCAGCAGAGTCCGCCGCTAATAAACGTTCCATTTCTTCTTGCCAATAGGCAATCTGACCTAAACGCATAGCGCGATTGCGATTTCCGCCGCCCGCTTTTAAATGGGCACCGCTGAGGTAAATGCCATATTCGGCGTTTACAACCAACTCGCAAGTCCAAATGCGGCTGTTTATGTAATTCTGAGTTTGATACTTCTGCTCACCATCCTCCTCAAATTCCACGGGAGTGTGCACATTGCCATAAGCGGTAATTCTACCCAAAGGCAGTTTGCTCATAATTACCACATTTTGGTACCAGTTCCTACTGCGGGCATCGGCAAAGTATTGGTACCCCAAATCTTTGAAAAAACTATCATTAATCGCTTCTACGGCATTAGCACTTTCTGCCTCTTGAAAAACAACTACATCGGCATTAGCCAGTTTTAAAGCCTTGGCAAGGAGCTTAATTTTATCTGGATTTAATACTGCTTCGTCTTCCCGACTATTATTCACATAAGGATCGTCTAAATCGTCCACCAAATGCTCGGCATTCCAAGT
>CATMQD010000258.1 GCA_950073045.1 uncultured Flavobacteriales bacterium
ATTAAGCGGATAGGCATAGCGAAGAATGGAGATTTAAGTTAATCGATAACCTGCAGTTTGCCATAGTAGAATTTATCCCCCTGCTTTACTTGGACCAAGTACAATCCCGGCTCAAGCTGAAAGTAAAAGTGGGGTTGGGGATAGTACTTAGTTTTATGATTGAGTACCAATTGGCCATTTTGATCAAAAACTTGAAGGTTGTAGTGGACTCCCGATTTTAGCGGATAAATGCTGACTCTATCACGTGCAGGGTTTGGGAATAACTGCAGTTCCGGGTTTTCATAATCAGGTTCGGAAAAGGAGCTTTTCCCCTGATGATCCGTCTCAAATATTAAATTACCCGAACCGCCAGGATCGGCATAGCGAATAAAGCCCAGTAATTGATTAGAACCTTCCTTCAAATGGGAAGGACCGAGTAGTCTATAATTATTGAGTAGAGAAGTATAAACCGGTTGCGGCCAATGATTACTGCGGTAAATGATTTTATCATCAGCACCTAAAAGGCAGAGTTGAAAGCCAAAGCTTTGTTCGATCTCTGGATGCACCTGAGAAGGGTTTCGGGCTATGTTATAAGTTACTAGCAACTTATCCGCCTCAAACTTTTGAAATTCAATTTGAGGTAAGCGATAAAGGCTGTCGAAGGCTCTGTATATACCTGGGACTTCCAAGGAAAACCTGCGGGTGGTATCGCCCTCGAAATTGCTGAGGCAAATTTCTACTTGATAATGGAGATTATCCTTAAAGCCTAAGTTTTTAAGGGTGTAGGCGGTAAATTCTTCTTGGTCGGCGCTAATACTTACCCTATGTCTGGTATTAGCTAGGCTCTGTATACCGGTAAACTTATTTTGGATTAAATCATATTTAAGATACCGGTTGATCCATTCTCCTTGATGGTAAAAGCCAAAGCGAAATATTTGCTCCTCAGCATTACCACTAATTCGAGACACTTGTTCTAAAGAGTCTACTGGATGGAATTTACGTAGATCTTCTTCGATAGAAGCCAAGGTCCATTGATCCTCAAATTCGCCAGTAGTGATATTAAGGAAGCCAAAGTCATCCTCCTTTCTAAGAAATAGACTGCCATAAGCAAAGCTATTGGGGTTTACGCTTTGATAGTTGTTATCCCACTTTGGATTAGGATCAAAATATTGCCATTGCAATTGATGCTCCCGATGATAAGAAGCAATGTGTACAGTGGGCCAAGTTTTATATTGGATGATGTAATTGCCGCTCTCATCCCAAACTATTCCTGATTCCCAATGATTAGCTGCATGTAAACTATCATTAGGCAAATACTCATCATAAAGCAGATTTCCGCTATAGTCATAAACTTGATGGAGATAGTTTTGACCAGGTTCGTTTTCCAAACGGTAAACGCCAAACAAGGCGTGAATACCATCCTTTAAAAACTGATGTTGAATGAACTCTACTTTTTGGTAGGAGGAGAAACTTTCCTGCTTAAGATCTGGGACAAAAGCGAACCAATTTTGAGCTGATAGACCAAAGGGGAATAAGAGTATTAGGACTAAGCGAAGATGCATGTTTGTGTGCTGGTTTTCAGCAAGGTAAATAAAAAAACCCGAACAATGAGTCCGGGTCTTTTTTTACTATTATAAAGCTTAGAGCCTATTAGAGCTATTACTAGTCCTTCACAAACCTTCTGCTGCTAGCACTGCCATCGGCAAGTTCTAGGTTTAAAACGTAAACTCCTTTAGGTAGGTCTTCGATATTGATAGTCTGACCTTGAGTGTATTCACCCTCAGCAAACAAGGTACCGCTGAGATGATAAATACGGTAGCTCGCCTTTTCGGCGAAGTTTAAGTGAATTTCTTTCTGGGCTGGATTTGGATAAAGGCTAAAGTCGAAAGACTGCGCGCTTTCCACCAAATTGAAGAAAGTTTCGGTGCTGAGCACGTAGGTATCGTAAATGCTCCACTCATTATTTAAGTTGCGCTCATAAAAGCTAAACTCATATACTTTACCATTGGCATCATTCTGAACGCGCACTTGCTCTTCTATTTGGCCAGTAATATTATTACGAAGGTTAATGCTATCTAAATGACCATTGCTTCCTTCATAATAAATAAGAGTTTGGATGGGATAGGAAGCACCCGAAAAGTAAATGGCAGCAATTAGGGAGTCGGGACGACCAACAGCATCACGACGGAAGGTGTAATATACTTCATTACCAACTCCTCCGCCGGGAACTGTTACCTCGGCGCTATCAATTCCGAAGTTGCCATAATGAATGTGAAAGTCCTGAACCTTGGTTAAATTACCAGCACCAGAAGTATCCTGAAAGATTTCAATTAAGGTGTCTCTATTATTAGCATCGAAGTAAATTTTGTCCCTCTGTACTAAAACATTTCCATTTTGTAAATCATAGATGTCCACGGTGTTTACACCTCCAGGATTGCTACACTGCCAGTTTGTGGAAACGCTATCATCGATGATTTCGCGACCATGGAGGAAACGACCATTAGCATCTCGTAAAACTTCTACAATTCCAAAAGTATCTACCGGACTGGTATTTGGATCGTAATTTATGATCTTATTATAGGAGATAAGGTAATTGTCAAAAAGCATCTCCAAGTTGCGGTTTATCGCCGGAGAGTAATCATAATCCTGCGCCAATAGGGCTAAAGGGGCAAGGAGCAGTAAGGTAAGAGCTTTTTTCATTATTGATATGTTTGTATTGTACTGACGCTTGCGCGTTAGCTTTGGTTGGAAGGGCTAAAATAAAAAAACCGCCTCGGCTAGGCCGAGACGGTTTTTGCTAATTATTGAACGCTTGAATTAAGCTTTGTTCTCTGCTTTGATTTTATTGAGCGCACTACCTGCACGGAACCAAGCAATTTGCCCAGCATTGTAGGTGTGGTTACACTCAATAGTATCTTCACTGCCATCGGCATGCACCAATTTCAAGTGAATAGATTTACCTTCTTCAAACTGATCTAAATCCACGGTGCTGATGGTGTCATCTTCTTGGAATTTATCGTAATCAGATTCATTAACAAAGGTAAGGGCCAACATACCTTGTTTCTTTAAGTTGGTTTCGTGGATACGGGCGAAAGATTTCACCAATACCACACGCATACCTAAGAAACGAGGCTGCATTGCGGCATGCTCACGAGAAGAACCTTCACCGTAATTGTGGTCGCCCACAACGATAGAAGGAATGCCTTCTGCTTTATAAGCGCGCTGCACATCAGGAACCGAACCGTAAGCTCCGGTTAATTGATTCTTCACTAAACCAGCTTCATCATTAAAGTAATTGATGGCACCAGTTAAAGTGTTATTCGAAATATTATCCAAGTGACCACGGAAACGCAACCATGGACCCGCCATAGAAATATGGTCGGTGGTACATTTCCCTTTGGCTTTAATGATGAGCTTCATGTCTTCAATATTAGTTCCGTCCCAAGGCTGGAATGGATCTAGTATTTGTAAGCGCTCAGAACCTTCGGCTACTACTACTTCAACATTGCTGCCATCAGAGGCAGGCTCGTGGTAACCGTTGTTTTCTACAGCGTAACCCGCGGGCGGCGCATCAATTCCCATTGGCTCATCCAATTTCACTTCCTCACCATTTTCATTGGTAAGGGTGTCGGTCATTGGGTTAAAAGTGAGCTTTCCGGCGATAGCCATAGCGGTAACGATTTCCGGACTAGCTACAAAGCTGTGGGTATTCGGGTTACCATCATTACGCTTGGCAAAGTTCCGGTTAAAGGAAGTGATGATCGAGTTCTCACGATCAGGGTCATCGGTATGACGCGCCCACTGACCAATACATGGTCCGCAAGCATTGGCTAATACCACACCACCCATGGAATCGAACTTGGCTAAAAGACCATCGCGATCGGCAGTATAACGTACTTGCTCGGATCCTGGAGTTACGGTAAACTCTGCTTTAGCTTTTAGATTCTTATCAATCGCTTGTTGAGCGATCGAGGCAGAACGGGTAAGATCTTCGTAAGAAGAGTTGGTACAAGAACCAATTAAACCTACCTCTAAATCTTCTGGCCAACCTTCTTCCTTCACAGTTTTGGCAAACTCACTTAATGGAGGAGCACGGTCTGGAGTATAAGGTCCGTTAATATGTGGCTCTAAAGTGCTAAGGTCAATCTCAATAACTTCGTCGAAGTACTGCTCGGGATTAGAGTACACCTCGGCATCACCGGTAAGGTGCTCAGCAATTTCATCGGCAGCATCGGCTACATCAGCACGACCGGTACCACGTAGGTATTCGCCCATTTTGGTATCGTAACCGAAGGTAGAAGTAGTAGCACCAATTTCGGCACCCATATTACAAATCGTTCCTTTTCCGGTACAGCTTAAAGATTCTGCTCCAGGACCGAAATATTCTACAATAGCTCCGGTTCCACCTTTTACAGTAAGAATACCTGCTACTTTTAAGATTACGTCTTTGGAGGCCGTCCAACCGCTTAATTTACCAGTAAGCTTAACGCCGATAAGCTCCGGGAATTTAAGTTCCCAAGGCATACCC
>CATMQD010000259.1 GCA_950073045.1 uncultured Flavobacteriales bacterium
TAAAGGCACGGGCTGGACTTTTCATAACCATGAGTTTATCGGCTCCAAAATGGTTTACAAAGTATTTAAGCGACTTAAACTTCCTTTAGGGGAAGCGCGTAAATACGTGCAGAAAATGGTATTGCTAAGCTCTCGTCCACAGGCGGTAGCCGAAGAGCAGGCCACCGACTCTGCCGCCCGACGTTTACTTTTTGATGCTGGGGAGGACATTGATGAGTTGATGATTCTTTGTGAATCGGACCTTACCACTCGCAATGAGAAAAAGAAAAAAAGGTATTTAAATAAATATCAGGAAGTAAGAGTTAAACTAAAAGAGGTAGAAGAGAAAGATCGCTTACGAAATTTCCAACCTCCCGTAGATGGTTCTGAAATAATGGAGCTCTTCGACCTTAAACCCGGCAGGGAGATTGGCCTTTTGAAAACCGCCGTGAAAGATGCTATCTTAGATGGAGCTATTGAAAATGACCGGCAACAAGCCCTAAACTTCCTGCTTGCTAAAGCCCGTGAAATGGGCTTGCAACCAAAATAAAGTCATGAGTATTAAATTACGAGTAGTCCTCGATTGGGAGGATGAAGATGTTTTAAGAGATTTATTAGTCCCAGCCGATTTAAAGCTGGACGACCTTCATATGGCAATCCTCCAAAGCTTTCAATTAAGTCCGGGGGAAATGGCCAGCTTTTACCGCAGTAATGAAGACTGGGATCAGGGCGAGGAAATCCCATTAATGCCTTTTGATCCGCGACAAACAAGCATGAAGGACCTTAGAGTAGACTTCGTGTTAGGCGAAAAAGAAGACCGCCTTCTTTATGTTTACGACTTTCTAGATATGTGGACCTTCTTCATCGAATGCCTTTCAGCAGAAGAACCGGAAACGGATCAGGTTAAGGTACTATTGATTCAAGGTAAACGCCCGGCTGAAGCTCCAGAAAGACCAGATGCAGCCTCGGATGGTGGACTGTTTGATGATTTAGATATGGACTTGGGAGAATTTGACGACTACGACGCGTAGCCAATTTCGACAGAATATATTCGGTGCACCGGAATCAGGCGACCAGCCTTTAACAATACCTTATTATCGGTTATCGCCCAAATGGTGGTGTAAACTTCCTTTGGTCCTTCTGCATCAGCAAAGCGAATTAGCACTTTATGCTTTTGTAGGTTTCCTAAACTCGTGGCACGATGTAAGGCTTGCTTTCGCAGATCCATATCCTCTTTAGAGCTTAAAATCTCCTGTAAGGGAAATTTAAGACTGTCTAAAATTTCCTTTTCAATTCTTTGATAGGTATTCACTTTCCCTTCCATAACCCAGATTTAGTTGATGTTTTTAAATTTACGAAAATTTCCTATTCACCTAAGCCCAAATTATATTGGAAAAAATACTTGAGCTGCATTCCCTCAGCAAAAATTACGGCCGGATAAAAGCCGGGGACCAGCTCAGTTTTGAGGTGGAAAAAGGGACAGTCTTCGGAATACTCGGCCCCAATGGGAGTGGGAAAACCACTACCTTAGGCATGCTGCTTGGCGTTACTCGGCCAGTATCTGGAAGCTTTAAATGGTTTAACAATCATAAGCTCGAAGATGCCAAAAAACGGATCGGTTGCTTGCTAGAAACCCCCAACTTCTATCCTTATATGACCGCTCGGCAAAATCTGAAACTAGCGGCTAAGATTAAAGAATGCCGCAATCCGAATATTGACGAAGTTCTTGAACAAGTTAATCTACACGAGCGGGCCGACGATAAATTTAAGACCTACTCTTTAGGCATGAAGCAAAGGTTAGCCATCGCTTCTGCTCTTTTAGGTAAACCTGATGTGTTACTGCTCGATGAACCAACTAATGGACTAGACCCCAAGGGTATTGCCGAAGTACGCGAATTAATTCTAGAAATTGCAAACAGTGGCATTACCGTAATTATGGCCAGTCACATTTTAGCAGAAGTAGAAAAAGTATGTAGCCATGTTGCAGTTCTTAAAAAGGGGCAATTAAAATATAGTGGCTTGGCTAGCGATTTAAGTGGTCATTCGGGTAAATTGGTGCTCTCTGCCGAAAATCTAGAATCACTAGAAAAGGAATTGCAAGAGCATCCTTCGGTTAAAAAAATGGAGCAGGATGGCGCTTTTCTTATCGTGCTTTTAAGAGACGAAGAAAGCCCAGCTGCAATCAATCAATGGTTAGCCCAGCGAAATATTCATCTAAACCATCTTGAGTTAAGACAAAGTAGTCTGGAAGAAGGTTTCCTAAAATTAATTGACTCATGATGCGCCTATTTAGTATTGAATGGTTTAAACTGAAACACCACCGGTTCTTTTGGATTGGAATGGGTCTATTCTTAGTTCTCCTCTCAGCCCTCTTGGTTTATTTCGGCAAGTTTGAACTTCCGATAAAGGTAGAGAGCGATGGGAGCTTCGAAGGTGAAATGATGAGTGGTTTGATTCCAAAAACCTTCGAAGAGGCAGGTTTTTATCTTATGCCCTATCTCTGGCAAAATGGAACTTACTTAGCTGGCTTCTTTAAATTTATCCCCGCCTTTTTGATGCTCTTTTTCATGAGCTCCGAATTTGAGTACCGTACCTATCGTCAGAATGTAATCGACGGACTTTCAGTTGGCGAATTCTTTATCTCAAAATTATATAGCCTCCTGCTCTTTAGCTTATTAAGCACCTTAGCGGTGGGACTTACCATCCTCTTTTTGGCCTCCTCCTATAATGATTTGCAAGAAGTTGACTTACTGCAACAAAGTGAGTTTTTACTAGCCCTCTTTATGGAAATCTTCTTCCTGTTGTCCATGGCCATGTTCTTGGGCTTATGGGTAAAACGCAGTGCCGTAGCTATTATCATTTTAATAATGTACTATTATGTGGTAGAGCCTGTTACTGGCTGGGTAGTGGATAATTACTTGGGACTAGCAATTAGCGATTACCTTCCTACTCGACCCTCAAGGCAGTTAATTCCGCAACCTTTTGCACGTATGTTTAGCGTTCGGATGTTCTCGAAACTCGAAGAACTCGATCAATTAAACTGGGGTACCTTTAGCTTGAGCTTTGCCTATAGCCTAGCATTTTTAGGTGCGGCCTTTGGTTTACTTAAAAAACGAGATCTCTAATGATAGAAGGATCAGAAGAAGGTTGGAAAAAGAAATGGTATCATGTGATTTTCGAATCAGACACCAAGGCTGGTCGGCGTTTCGACGTATTACTACTTTTTGCCATCTTAGGAAGTTTGCTGGTTATCATGCTGGAATCCGTTCCTAGATTTAATGAGCAGTACCGCCCCATTTTCATCATTCTAGAGTGGTTCTTTACTGTATTATTCTCCGTAGAGTACATTATTCGACTGATGATTGTGAAACGCCCCTTCAGCTATGCTAGCAGTTTTTATGGGGTAATTGATCTTGTATCGGTCTTACCAAGCTATTTGGCCATTTTCTTAGGCGGTGCCCAATACTTTATTGTGATTCGTAGTTTACGGCTCTTGCGAGTTTTTCGGGTTTTAAAAATGGTCCGCTTTATAGGCGAAGCCAATGTTTTAAGCTCCGCTTTGAGAGCTTCCCGTCATAAAATTGCCGTTTTCCTAATTGCCGTACGCCACATAAACTTTATAATGGGGACGGTAATGTACATGGTTGAAGGTCCAGAAAACGGATTTAAAAGTATTCCCGTGGCCATCTATTGGTGCATTGTTACCCTTACCACAGTTGGTTATGGTGATATTAGCCCCAATACTCCTTTGGGTCAACTTATTGCTTCCATTATAATGATTTTAGGTTACGGCGTTATTGCAGTGCCAACGGGCATCGTAACTTCTGAAATAAATCGCTCTCAAAATCAACAAAATAGCCAGCAAAAACGTTGTTCTACCTGCGAACGAGAAGGAATGAAAGCGGATGCTGAATACTGCCAATACTGTGGAGAATCACTCTAATAAATCAATCTGGTGTATCTGTGGCCCAACGGCCGTTGGAAAAACAGGTTTGGCTATTGCCTTAGCAAAAGCTTTAGGAACCGAAATTATTTCCTTCGACTCGCGCCAGTTTTACCAAGAAATACCAATTGGAACCGCAGCTCCAGATAAAGGCGAGACTTCTCGAGTAAAGCATCATTTTATTTTAGATCGTAGCATTAAGGATGAAATTAATGCCGGAACCTTTGCAGAGGAAGCGCATTTAAAAATTGCGGCTTTACACCAGAAACATGATAATCTCATCTTGGTAGGAGGCAGTGGTTTATACTTAAAGGCGCTTACCGAAGGATTTGATCCCATGCCCGAAATTGCTCCCGGAGTGCGCGAAGAGCTCAATCATCAGCTCGCTCAAAATGGCATCGAAACCTTGCAAATGGAGCTTTCAAAAACTGATCCTGAATATTTCGCACAGGTAGATCAGCAAAATCCTCAACGTATAATAAGAGCATTAGAAGTTATTCGTAGTAGTGGCGAAACCTTTAGCTCCTTTCGTAAATCGGACAAACAGCTGCTGCCATTTAAGGTGCGGAAAATTGGTCTAAACA
>CATMQD010000260.1 GCA_950073045.1 uncultured Flavobacteriales bacterium
AGGAGGAAGTACATCCAAGCTGCGGAGAGCGCTTTAGAGGATGTGTTGGCTTTTCTAGAGTCTAATGGAGGTTTCACCAGTTGGAATAATAGCGAGGAGCGCGCTCGACTCACTAAGTTATTTATCCCTTCAGCTGCTAAGTTCCGAGAATACTTTAGTCAGTTAAGTAGTGGACACCTTACTTTCAGAGCACTGTTGCCAGAAATGCAAACGGTGCACACCATGTACCTTGAACCTACTCTTGGCCTAGATTTCCTAAAAGAGCTCCGAGATATTGAAGATCCAAACGAAAAGCAAAAACATGCTCAGGATTATGCATGCTTTGCCCTGGCTAATCTTACGATCAGCCGAGCTTGTCGCTCTCATTTATTCCAATTTACTCCAGATGGTTTTAGAAAAAGGTTGGTAACCACCTTTAACGCCATGATCGATAAGCTATCCGAGGCGAGTAAAGAAGAACTGTATAGAATGGAGCTGACCACTGCGAAAACTGGCAATGCTTATTTACAAAAGCTGGAGGACTATCTAAATGAGCATGCTTCCGAATCGCTGTTTACCGCATGGAAAAACTCTGATAAATATGTAGATCCTACCAAAAAAGAGGAATCAAGCCCTCTTAAGGGTAAAGGGTCATTTCTAAGCTTTTAATCAACCCAAAATGGATATGAATCCTGAAGAAAAACAACTGCTTTACAAGATCAAGGACGATCTAGGAGAAATTAAGAAGTACTTGTACAATGACGAACTCACTGGCACTCCTGGAGCAATTCAGAAAGTGAGTGAAATTGAAGAACGGGTTAAAAAGTTAGAAGAAACGAATAAGATCGAGGCGGCAAAAAAAGCCCTCTTGGTGTTCATAGGGGGATTGGTGGTAACGATTAGCCAGTGGGTGTTTAAGCTAATCTCTACCTAAAATGGATAAAACAAAGACCTGTCATGGTGGGAAACCTTTGGAGGATGGAAAGAATAAATGCCAAATAATTAATGGTGCCGGCTTTTTGAGCTGTCGTAATTGTGGCTGGTCAGAAGACCATGATTGGAATTTTGAAGACAAATGAATGTAACGGTCCCTACATCTTGGAATGAAATAAATCAGAATCAACTGATCAGAATTGCGAGTGCATTACTTCAAGATCGGGTGGATATTCCTTTTCTGTTCTATGCCCTTTTGGATTTGAAATGGTACAAGCCCGGGGATTGGCTTAAAATGTACCGCTTGGCTAGAGTTCCTAGCACAGAGTTTCATCCTTTCGTGACTTGGCTTTTAGGTAATACCTATTTAACAAAATGGAAGATTGCCTGCTACTGTGGTCTTTATGGCCCCGATAAGAATTGGAATGCGATGTCCTGGTATGAGTTCACATTGGTGGATAGCCTGTACTGCCGTTACTCAGAATCTAAAGATCGCTCTGTATTGCATAGCCTTTCGGCTGCTTTGTTCCGTAAGCCCGGTAACGGCTCCAAGTTTGACCCTTTATCCGATGATTTTTCGGGAGATCGTCGCAAACCTTTTAATGCTCATATCACCGATAAGCATTTTAAAAGAGTAGCCACTTGGCCAGCCACGGTTCATGATGCTATTTTCATCAATTACTCTGGAATGCGCCGTGCACTGGAGAAGGAGTTTCCAAGGGTTTTTTCAACGGATGAAGCTGATCAATCGATTAAAGGCTTAAAAGGGTGGAAACCGGTAACCATATCGGTGTCGGGTGACAAGTTTGGAAGCATCAAGGAGACCGAGCAAAGCCCTTTTAAGGAGGTGCTACGAAGCTTAGAAATGAATGCTATTGAAATCGAAAAATTAAAGACAAAGTAATGGCCGATATCCAGTATAGCACCTTATTGAATTACTTCCGTGATATTCAGACTAAGCACGTTGACTTGAGCTCCTTCTTCCGATTTGATCGAAGCGAGATCATGAATAAAATGAGGAAGGGTGTCAATTATCCCGCACTTCTTCTGGAGGACTTTGATATAGACTTGAACGAAAATACTGGCCAGAATAAATACGAAGGTTTTGAGGTCAATATTCTAGTGATTAAGCATGCGAAGCAAAATGACTATGACGATATCGAACTAAAGCTTGGTGAATGCTTGGAAATCGTGCGTGAAATTGAAAGGCGTGTTACCGCGGATAGTGAAAACCCTGATCACTGGCTTTACAATCGCTACGACGCCAACTCTACGCTTATTCATAAGGTAGGACCAATTTTCTCAGACCCTTGTTACGGCTACCGCCTAAGCACTACACTAGAAAATACCGTTTCGAAACGGATGCCAAATACCGATAAATGGAGTGATTTATAATGGAGTTGGGCATTAACATAGCAGCAGAAGAGAAGAAGGCTGGGCAAAAAGCTCGAAGGAAGCTACGTAAGGAAATCCATCGTAGAATGTACGATATGGTGTCGGTGGGTAGAACCAAGGGTAAGTCCAGTAATGAGCAGAGCCTGGATAGCACTACCGTAAAACTTTTGATGGAACCCGGCGGCACAGGTATAGATGCCTTAAGAATAGGTATACCTCGCCATGGCTTGATACATTCAAAAGGATGGACGCCAAAAAACGGTGGTAGTGAATACAAGTACCCCTATTTACTGGACGCTCTCTATGAATCAAAAATTATAGAAGAGCTGGCTGATGATCTTGCCAAACTTCGGGGCGATCATGTAAGTGATATGTTGATTAAAGGATTTCCAATTAAGCAGTAATGGCAGGCTCAACAGAAAATAGAAAGGTTTATATATCCATCAATGGTAAGGAGGTTAAGAACACTTATCGTGATATAAGGAATGAAGTTTACAACCTTAGACGCCAGCTTCAGAACACCACTCGAGGTACTGATGAATTTGAAAAGGCGAGTCGAAGCCTTCGCAATGCTGAAAATCGATTCAAAGAGGTAAAAGAAGAAGTTGGGCAAACCAATCGGAGCCTTCAAAAAAGTGGAGGCCTATTAAAGGGCCTTGGACTATTACTGGCCGGTGCCTTCTCCATAGCAGCGGTGCAACAATTATCCCAAGCGGTGGTAGATGTTCGCTCTCGTTTTGAGCGCTATTTCGCGGTACTTAAAACTTCACTGGGGAGCGCTAGAGCAGCGAATAAGGAATTTGAGATGATTAAGGATTTCGCTGCTGAAACTCCTTTCTCTGTGGATGAGCTCACCGATAGCTTTGTGAAGCTAACCAACCAGGGCTTTAAACCAAGTAGAGAAGAGCTGCGGAAAATGGGCGACTTGGCTGCTAGTACCGGTAAGCAATACGATCAATTAGCGGAAGCGATTATCGATGCCCAAACTGGAGAGTTTGAAAGACTAAAGGAATTCGGGATCCGGGCCAAGAAGGAAGGCGACAAAGTAACCTTCACCTTCAAGGAGCAAAAAACGCAAGTAGACTTTACGGCCAGCGCAATTCAAGATTATATCGTTGGGCTAGGTGATCTGGAAGGTGTTAGCGGTTCCATGGCTGAAATTTCGGAGACCTTGGGGGGCCGTATCTCCAACTTAGGAGATGCCTGGGATACCTTACTCTTTAATTTAGGTAGAGCAGGTGTTTTTAAGGAAGTGATTCGGGTGATGTCCGACCTGCTTGGGGTAGTAAATGAGTTTATGGAGGTTCCCATGAGTGATAAGCTCCGAGAGGAACAAGCTGAAATGAACACCTTATTCGGGGTTTTAAAATCTACAAATATCAGTGAGGAGCAGCGTTTAGACCTTATTGGAAAGATCAACAACAATTATGGCCCATATCTAGATAACCTACTCACCGAAAAAAGCTCTTTAGATGATATTCGAACCGCTCAGGAGGCGGCTAATAAAGCTTATCAAGAGCGAATTCTTTTAGCGGCGACCAAAGAGGAGCAACAAGCCTTAATTGATGAGGCTACCCAATTACAACGTGGGATTTTCGATTTAGAGAAGCTGCAGCAGGAATTTAAACAGAAGATCATCGCTGATCCGGAGGGTGCGGATGCTGATACCTACAGCGAAGAAATTGATTTATTAGGAGAAAGGATTGATGCGTATAAGCTTAAAATTGAAGATACCAACAAAGCCTTTCAAGAGTTTAATGAGCGTAATGCGGAAATCCTCAATCAACTTAAGCTAAAAGAGGAAGAAGAGAACGATGAGGATCCTAAGGTTGTAGGAGCTAGAGAACGATACGAGAAAATCATAACTGAAACCAAAGGCTTCCATGATGTGATGGGCCAGATGGAGCAGGATTTTCAGCTCAAAGGAGTGGAAATGGTGACCAACTCCGAAACTCTTAAGCGTAAGCAAATATCCATTACCACGGATGCACAGCGAGATGCTGTAAATAGGCTAGTGAATGACCTGCAAAATGTGGCGGGAGAGTTCCCTGAATTAGCCATGATGGCTAAACGGGCCGCTCAGGTTCAAGCTATTGTCGATACTTATGCTTCAGCACAGTTAGCTTTTAAATCTACTGTTGGAATTCCGGTAGTCGGGCCAGTTCTAGCACCGATTGCGGCAGCTGGAGCAGTG
>CATMQD010000261.1 GCA_950073045.1 uncultured Flavobacteriales bacterium
TGCACGGTTCCGCGAACAACGGATAAAGTCTTGCTGCGGATTTCTTGATAAACCGCTGGCTCTAATACCTGGTCGCCAGTTAAGCCTAAGAGCATTAAGCCTAATCCATTATTACCTTTCGGTAGATGACCTTTTACGGAGACTCCCGAAAGTGGATTACTTTCAATGCGATCTTTGGGACTATCCTCTGGTAAACCTAAATAGAATGGACGAGGAATGCCTTGATCATCATATAGCTCCTTAAACTTCGCTTCTACCTTATCTTCTAAGCCATTTTCGCGAATGTAAATCTCGCATTGTTGGTCAACCGCGGCATTCATAAAGAAAGCCAAAAGCATAGGCGCCGGACCATTAATGGTCATACTTACCGAGGTAGTAGGCTCACTTAGGTTAAAGCCGGAATAAAGTTTTTTAGCATCCGATAAATTACAAATGCTTACCCCCGAGTTTCCGATTTTACCGTAAATGTCTGGACGGTAATCTGGGTCATTTCCGTATAAAGTTACCGAGTCGAAAGCGGTACTTAAACGAGCGGCAAGCATATCCTGGCTCACATAGTGGAAACGACGGTTAGTGCGCTCTGGTCCACCCTCGCCCGCGAACATACGGGTAGGATCTTCGCCAGTGCGTTTAAATGGATAAATACCGGCGGTATAAGGGTATTCTCCAGGAACATTTTCTTGTAAATTCCATTTCAAAAGGTCGCCCCAAGCCTGGTAGCGAGGTAAGGAAACCTTAGGAATCATATTATGCGAAAGGGATTCGGTATGGGTTTGAATGCGGATCTCTTTATTACGTACCGTAAAGGAGTAAATCTCATCCTTATAGCGTTTTACCTTGCCTTCCCATTCTAAAATTAAATCCCAATTATGGGGATTAAGGTCTTTCTTAAGCTCGGTGAATTTGTCGATTAGCTCCTTAATGGTTCCTTCACCGGATGGGTTTTCTTCCTTCAGTAAATCTGGACCACCAAAGCTTAATACTGCTTGGTACAAACCGTAGAGCTTTTGCGCTACTTCCGCTTGTTGCTCTACCTTTTGATCGTAGGCGCGATTATTCTCCGAAATTTCGGATAAGTAACGGGTACGGTTTGGCGGAATGATATAGATCTTCTCCGACATTTCGCCGGTACTCTTAAACTCACTTTTTAAGTGATCAGCACCCGTGCGCTCTACAATGGTATCCATTATCGCCTTGTATAAGGCATTAGTACCGGGGTCGTTAAACTGACTAGCAATACTGCCGTAAACTGGCATTTCATCGGGATTTTTATCCCAAAGTTGGTGGTTGCGCTGGTACTGTTTCTTTACATCGCGTAAAGCATCCAAGGCTCCGCGCTTATCAAATTTATTGAGGGCAATTAGGTCAGCAAAATCGAGCATGTCGATTTTTTCCAATTGCGTAGCGGCACCGTACTCGGGTGTCATCACATAAAGTGAAACATCGCTATGCTCTAAAATTTCGGTATCACTTTGGCCAATACCCGAGGTTTCTAAAATAATAAGGTCGTACTCCGCGGCTTTTAAAATATTTACCGCTTCCTGTACGTGCTTACTTAGGGCTAAATTACTCTGGCGCGTAGCTAAGGAACGCATGTATACTCGCTCATTGCTAATGGCATTCATGCGGATACGGTCTCCCAATAAAGCCCCACCGGTTTTACGTTTAGAAGGATCTACCGAAACAATGGCCATGGTTTTCTCTGGATGGTCGATTAAGAAACGACGCACCAATTCATCTACTAAGGAGCTTTTTCCTGCTCCCCCAGTTCCGGTAATTCCCAAAACTGGCGTGGTAGATTTAGCGGCCATGGCATCTACCTTGGAGAGTAGATCTTTATGATCGTCCATGAAGTTTTCGGCCGCCGAAATTAAACGGGCTAAGGCCGGCTTCGACTTTTCTGTAATGTGCTCTAGCTCACCATTAAGATTAACACCGGTAGGAAAATCACTTTTCTCTACCATATCGTTAATCATTCCTTGCAGGCCCATTTCGCGACCATCGTCTGGTGCGTAAATGCGGTCAATCCCATAAGCATGTAGCTCGGCAATTTCATCGGGAAGAATTACTCCTCCACCGCCACCGAATATCTTGATGTGAGGGGCACCTTTCTCCTTAAGGAGATCATGCATGTATTTAAAATATTCGATATGCCCTCCTTGGTAGGAAGTCATCGCAATTGCTTGTGCATCTTCTTGAATAGCGGTATTAACCACTTCTTCTACCGAACGGTCGTGACCGAGGTGGATCACTTCACAACCGGTAGATTGGATAATACGTCGCATAATATTGATGGCCGCATCATGACCATCAAATAAAGAGGCGGCAGTTACAATTCGAACTTTGTTCTTGGGAGTATAAGGAGCAACTTGTTGCATGGCGCTTTTTTTGAGTAGCGCAAATTTAATAAAGCCATACCGAGCAGCAGCACACTTATTAAAACATGCCTTTGCCTAATGCTCCTTTGTGAATATTTAGAAGGGGACTACCTTTGAACAAAAGTCAATTATGAGGTTTTTGCTTCTTCCTTTCTTATTTATCAGCCTGAGCGTCAGCGCTCAAAAGCAAAGAATTGTACCGATTAACACCTTCCCTATGAATGCTACGGTGCTCTTTACTTTGGAGGGTACTAAGGACCGAGCGGTATTAAAGGTGGATCGAATTGAAGCCAATGACTACGATATTAAGGAAGGAGACACCCTGATTTGCACTTTTTTCTGGAGTATTTTACCAGTTGAGGATGAAATGGCGCGCTTCCCAGGAGTGGGAGCTGGAGATGAGATAAGCCTACACATGGGCGTAAAAAAGAGCGCAGTAGATGGCAGTTGGCAATACACCGCCTACCATTATAAAAACCGAACGCGCATGCAAGCCAAAGCGCTTAAAGCAGAAAAGGCAGAAGCTCCGAAAGCGCCTTAATCTCTAAAGTAACTTTATCTTGATGTCGCTCCTGCTTGGGGTTATAGTACACTTGATCGATACCTACATTTCGGGCCCCACCGATATCAGCTAGGAGATTATCGCCAATCATTAAGGAGTTTTTACGTTGGGCGCCAGTCCTTTTAAGAGCTTCAATAAATATTCCCGCTTCGGGCTTATTAATACCTATGGTATCGCTGCATAAAATTAAGTCGAAAAATGACTGTAAGCCACTTCCCGCTAGCTTCACTTTTTGGGTTTCGGCAAAGCCATTGGTAATGATGTGTAGTTGAAAATGCGGCTTCAGGGCAGTGAGCAGCTCTAGGGTCCCAGGCATTAAGGCCGTTTTTTGAGGAGCTAATTCCATATACTCCCTTTCGAACCGGCGGATAGTATCTTCCTCCAAGTTGCCAAAACTATGGAAGGCCCTTTGAAAACGTTGATGCCGTAATTCTTCCTTTCCCACTTTCCCTTGGCGATACAAGGCCCATAGTTCATCATTAATGCGGTAATAGGCACTTAAAAACTCGTGCACGGGCGCTTGCAGGCGATTCTCGATATCGTGTCGCTGATAGAGGTCCAATAAGGCTTCTTGCGAATTGGTTTCGAAATCCCAAAGGGTATGATCGAGATCGAAAAAGAGGTGTTGGTATTTGCTCATCGGCGAAAGCGATTTAAAGGCCAAAAAAGTCGGTTTAGGTACAATCGAGGATAGCTGTAATCTTCGGCCCCAAAGGAGCGGTAAAAGCGAGCTAAACCTTCCTTATTAGAGCCTTCAAAATCGAGGTATTCGAATTTATCGGAATGGTAAATAAGGTATTCATTAATCAGGTGGGCCATGGCATTGCTTTCTTTCCCAAAAGGCGCTGTGGCTGAAAAAAGGAAAACACTACGATCTTGGTATTCCAAAAAAAAGGCACCGGCAATAAGTTGATTAGGACCACCGTAGAGGGTGTAGATCTTAGCTAAACCTTTATGCATTAGCTGAAAAAGCAATTGCTTAAAGTCGCGGTAAAACTTCTCGGGTAGTTCGAGCTCTGCCCCTTGATTTTCGCGAAAAAGATCGATGAGCACTTGGGGGCCATCGTTCTCAAAAAGCTCCAAATTGGCTTTGGCACTTTTCTTAAGCTTGCGCTTGAGATTGGTATTAAAGCCTTCGTAAACCGATTGGTAGGACCGACCTAATTTAAGTTTCTGATTCCGTTGGGATTGAAACTCCCATTTGGTAGCTGAGCCTAGATCTAAGGCTTGTCCTTCATTAAGATAAAGGTCAGCGAAGGGCACCTGTCGGGCCATCTCGGCTATAAAAGCGGCAATAATTTCGTCGCTTAACTTCTTCTTGCTGTATATGCCTAATTGCTGAATTCCGAAGGGACGATAATAATACTTGAGACCCCATTTCTGCCGATAAGGCAAAGGCCAAACCGCATCATAATCATCTAAAACTAGGCAATCCCACTGCTCGCATACCGCATTTAAATACCAAGAATGAGCATAGGCTAAGGAAGACTCATCGCGTTGCACGCAAGAGTCGTACTTCTTTTGGTCAATA
>CATMQD010000262.1 GCA_950073045.1 uncultured Flavobacteriales bacterium
TCGAAACGGTAATCGCTTTGGTAATTGGTGGAATAACCTTGGTTGTACATACTAAGCGGAATGGATTCATAGTCCCAATTAAGATTGGGGTCGATATTAGGATCTAGCGGTTGCTCACCAAAAAAATAACTCATGCTTTGCTTTATGGTGGTTATACCCGCAAATTGAGAATTCTGACAAGCATAATCACTAGCTACATTATAGGTGAAAGTGTCACCGCTATCAAAACATTTATATATGGAATCGATTAAGACCCCTCTGCTAGCAAATTGGTATAGACCATTGGTGGATTCCAATCCAAGACTACCAAACTCTATTGAAGCTGCCGGTACCTTTCCATAATTAACCACTAAAACAATGTCTGGAATAAAGTCATTATCTAAATCGATTGAGTCGGCAATTACTCGCGGACCATTGCCGCTAGGAGCGACAATTCTTTTGGCGGGTTTAAATTCGTGAAAGCGAACCGCCGCATTATTATAGCCAAAACGGAACTCTGTACCATTGGGGTCATAAAGTTGATTTTCGTCATCTGCATCTCGGCGACAGCCAAATAGGGTGAAAAGGGTGAATAGTCCCAGGATATATAAGTTCCTCAATGGTAATTAAGCTTTTAAATAAAGGAGGGAAGATAAAGGAAATCCATTCAAGGGTCGATGGTGGCGAGGGCCGACTTAATTTCTGCCAGGCTAGCTTTTTTGAATTCAAGGTCTATTTTATCACCGATTTCAATTTCTTGAATGGCGATATAGGCTTCTTCATTAATGTATTTCAAAGCCACTACATGCGCATCTTTACCTTTAGGGAGATTATCAAAGGTAAAGCCAACGTTGTAAAGGGGCCGGCCAGCAATTATCACATTCATATCCTTAAAAACGAGGTTCACTTTGCAGTGATTAATTGGTTCAGCCGGCACCACCACACTAATGGGAATTTGCCATGACCCTGTAAAGCAATCTACATTTCGCCATCCTAGGCTTCCTAAATTAAAGAGATACATCTCTACATCATTGGATTGGAAATTACCTTTAGCAAATTGGACTTCTTTCTCTTTTTTTTGATCAGCCGAAATGGCCTCCATTAAATCGGCATCTGTTTCAATTTTTCCAGCGAGCTCCGGATTGCGATTTTCTAAGAGCTCGCGCAATTCATTGAGGTCTTCTACTCCGTATTTATCAAAATACTCTTTAATAATACCGCAGGGTATGCCTTCAATCATTTCACCACCTCTTCTTCTGCTTTGCCGATTACTGCTGCTTGGAGGATTAAAAAATCGTTTGATCTTACAAAAGAAAAAAGGGCAAGAACCATTGCGATCGTCGAGCGTTCCACAGCAAAGTGACATTTGATCTAATGGCATTTGCGAGATGGAGTTCGCATTTAAGTCCCAAAGAATATTATTAAGACTATCATCATGCCAGGCATCAAATAACTGGGGACGATCCAAAGGTTTTTTTACTTCTGTAAAAACAACAATATCCTTTTTAGCCCGAAGCTTCAGCTCCTTTTTCCCTTGTGTGGCTTCCACTTTAAACATGCCATCCGATTCAAGTACTTGTCCATCGGTCGTCATAGTGGTTAGTCCCTCCAATATCATTTCTGATTTTTTTCGCACTTCTCGGACAGTAATTGTAATGGGGTCTTTAGAGTTTGCGCCCACAAAAGCTTTGCTCGGGATGTGGATTATAGTTCCCTTTTTCGTGAGGAGGCTGGTGTCTTTCTGGCTATCAATGGTGAAGCTTTCGCCTGGTTCAGATAATTGATTTAATAGGGCTTCTATTCCAGGTCCGTAATCTGGTTCAGGTTTAAGGAAGATGCGGATGTCAACCTTTCTTCGTTCGTCATTATAAACGCTGTCAATTTCTTGACTATCGGAAAAGTTTTGACTGCTGATTAAGCTATCGTTTAGGAAGGCACTAAAGATGGGATGCAGGGATTTAAGACGCTTTTCGCCTAATTGGAAATTATAGGCACTACTGCCAGGGGCATCAGCATAAGCAAAGAGTTTCACGGAGTCGATCAAGCTACGATCAAGATTGTTTAGTAGGGAGTCTATGCGCTTTAACTCTTCAGGCTTGAGCTCCGTTGCATTGATCTCAAAATAGGCTGCAGCTTGGACAGGGTTTTGGGCATTAAGCTTTATTCCAGTTAAAAATAGACCCAAAATAAAGATGGTGATTCCTTTCATGTTTTTGGTTTAGGTTTTAAAACGGACTTGCCAGAAATTTTGGTGTTCAGGGCTATCTTCAAAAGTAGAGGATAATTCAAAATGAGAAAGCTGTTTTTAAAGCCCGCCAGGACGGTTTAAGAAAAAGCCAGTCGTTTTTTGAATAATTACTACCGATTTTAGAGTTAATTTTATTCGATATTTGACTAATTGAAGGGTTTTATTGAACTTTTTATTCGGATTAATAAAGCGTTTTAAATTATTTAATTAAAATGTAGGGTGTTGTAAATCAGGTTGTATAAGTTTGATATTTAATTTTAAGAGAGGGTTTGTTATTGATGTTTTTTGGTTTAATATCCTCTGTTTGTATAGGTTTGGTAGGTAATCAAATCAACAATTTTATCATGAAGAAAATCGTTTTTATTGGAGTGTTAGGGAGCTTATTGTTTTTAGGCGCTAGTTGTTCCAAAAGCATGGAGGAGTCAATGCCTTCTGAGGTGCGTTTAATGGAACAAGAGCAAAACGGCCTTTTAGCTAAATCGGCCGGACCAGAGATTGAGTGGATGATTTATTGTGAAGGGAGCTGTGAAGAATGTGAAGGGACGGGCATTAAAGTAAAGCCAACCGTTTATGAATGTGCTTGTGAAACCGATTGTGCGCTTAAGGTAGCGCGAGTGCAAGTGGGGCCTACTGTGGGAGGAAAAACCGATCATTCCCCATTGGGTAAAAGGCAGGTGGATAGTTTAACGGCTCTATACGGAACCTTTAATGCGCACCTTGAACACAGTTTAGCCAATCGCTACGAAGTCAATAATTATAAGATAAGTCGCGTTGATGTATATGCTACCGCTAAATCCTTTGCATTAAAATACCATATTACCAATTTAGATGATGGTGGAGAAATCACGCTTAGCTATATGAAAGAAGGAGTAGGCGGAGCAGGTTATGAGGTGGACTGCAATGGTGGATGTGTTTCGGCAAGTGCCAAGTGTACCGAACGTATTAAACTGGGTTCACCGATTGTTATAGAATGCACTTGCGAAGGTGAATGTAAAATGGATATCACTCCATCGGAGGAGAATGAATTAGAATAAAGAACAGCTTATGAGGCTAAAAGGAATTGCATTTATAGCTATGTTAATGCTGGTCGCTGGAGCGATGCATGCTCAAGTGGCCTTGGAGGTAGCTAAGATAGATGGGGAGTTTACGATTTACCCATTAATAAAGAAAGGTGATGTTCCAAATTCGGAGGACATAAGTGGAGGGATATATAGCAGCAATCTCCATCATCCTACTGCTGAAGATTTACGCGATCCAGTTTATGTAGAGTTTCTACTCAATCAGATTAGTCTGTTTAAATCGGAAGGAGAATTTGAAGTTCTATACCTAATCCCGGAAAATGAAGTGGAGACCATAGTCGTCTGTAAATTAAATGAAAAACTAGGCTATTTACGCTTGATACGTATTAGTGAAAGGTTCGACTAAAAAGTAAACCTCCCTGTGCTATTAGGGAGGTTTTCCATTTTATTAAGGGATGAAGGAACCCGGATAAAAGCAAAACCGGCTTTGTTTAGTGGTCAACCAAAATCAGGCATCTTCAAAAGGTCTAAGGTCTAGCTGTCTAAGGTCTATGCCCAGCCTTACTTATAAGCTCGATCACGCTGATAGAGTTTAATGCTTTTAATGGCATCTTCAATGATCTCATCTAGATCGTCGTAGTCCTCATTGAAAGTTTCGCCCACCTTAGCGGTGATTACCTTTTCTCCTAATTCCTCTTGGTCTTTAACCACCACATAGTATAGGGTCCAAAGTTTCTCATCATCGTCTTGAGCTTTAAAGAAGAATGCTTCCGAAGGTCCTGCTTTAATATTTAGCTTTTCGCTGCGTATAAAGGCGAGGGTATCTTTTTCGCTGTAGAGGTTCTTCATTAAAAGGCTCTTAGCGAGGTGTTCGCGGCTTTGGTATTCGGCGTCGAGTTTCGACATCTTACCGCTTTCCTTTAAGTAGGGAATTACTTGAGCAAAGGCTTTAGGTTCTTCGGCAAGATCATTCCAAACACTATCTGGCACTTCCCAATAAGGATCAATAACCACAGCCATTCCGGCCAGAATGTTTTCGTTTCTAATGCTCATCACCTTTTGGAAATGCTCCTGCACTTCCTTCTTGCGAGCATAAGGCGTTAATAATTTAGTGTAAGTGAGCAGGTCGGTGTTGCTAGTATTACGACTGCCGTAATAGCCTTTGGAATCGTCAGAAGCATGCTGCTTTTTCAATTCTACTTTAGCGAATAAA
>CATMQD010000263.1 GCA_950073045.1 uncultured Flavobacteriales bacterium
ACTGCATAATTAGTAGAATCATGCATTCTAGAAGTATTAAGTCTAAAAGCGAGCTTCGCGAGCGTACTAAATACTAAATACTAAAAGCGAACACCGTGAGCGTACTATTCTAACAGGGAGCGCAGTGACCGATCTAAGGTCTAAGATCTAAAAGTGAGTGAAACGAACGATCTTACTCAAACCCCCACATTTTCCTTACCTTTGCCCCCTCTAAAAAAGCGTATACAGCATGAGTGAATCCAGCGTGCAAAGCGATAAAAAACTTAGTCCCGAAGAAACATTTAAAGCCCAAATCCTTGATGATTACCGTTTAGCGGTAGAAAGTCGGGAAGCGAGTTTAATTGGTCGTAGGGAGGTGCTTACCGGTAAAGCCAAATTCGGAATTTTTGGCGATGGTAAAGAATTACCCCAAATAGCTTGGGCTAAAGTGTTTAAACCGGGAGATTTCCGTTCGGGATATTACCGCGATCAAACCTTTATGATGGCCATTGGCGCCCTGAGCACCCAAGAGTTTTTTGCTAGTCTTTACGCGGATACCAATCATGAAAACGAACCCGCATCTGCCGGAAGGCAAATGAACGGACACTTTGCTACCCAAAGTCTCGACGCTAATGGGATGTGGAAGAACCTAGCGGAACAAAAGAATAGCTCGGCGGATATCTCTCCTACCGCTGGACAAATGCCGCGATTAGTAGGTTTAGCCGAAGCGAGCAAGCATTACCGTAATAATAAGGATCTTAAGGATTTTAAGCAGTTTTCGAAAAATGGGGACGAGATTGCCTGGGGAACCATTGGTAATGCCTCTACCTCGGAAGGACCATTCTTTGAAGCGATTAATGCCGCGGGAGTATTGCAAATTCCGATGGTGATTTCCATTTGGGATGATGATTATGGTATTTCCGTGCACAGTAAATACCAGACCACTAAAGAGAATATCTCGGAAATCTTAAAAGGTTTCCAGCGCGATGGTGATGAATCGGGTTATGAGATTTTAAGAGTAAAAGCTTGGGATTATCCGGCCCTAATCGAGACTTACGAGAAGGCCGAAAAGATTGCCCGTAAAAAGCATGTGCCGGTAATGGTGCACGTTACGGAGGTTACTCAGCCGCAAGGCCACTCTACCTCGGGTTCGCATGAGCGTTATAAAAACGAGCAGCGCCTTACTTGGGAGCGTGAGTTCGATTGTATTAAAAAAATGGCCGAGTGGATCGTGAATAATGGTCTGGCCACCGAAGAGGATTTAAAAGAATTAGAAAACGGCGCCAAGAAAGCGGCCCGTGATGCCAAGAAAGAGGCTTGGTCTAATTACATCACTCCTATAAAAGAGGAAATTAAGGTGGTACGTGCTTTCTTAGCGGAAGCGGAAGCCATTGCCGAGTTCCCCGAAAAAATTAAAGCCCTGGATAATGAATTAGCTGCAAGCTCCGAGCCCCTTCGCAGGGATGGCATTGCCGCTATTCGTCAGGCTTTACGCGGATTACGCAGCGATACCAGCGGATTAAAAGAGCGCATGAAGGCTTGGCTAGAGAATGCCATGACCGAATCGCATGACCGCTATGGTGCCCACCTGATGAGCGAATCGGAAGGTTCTCCGATGAATATCGCCGCCGTAGCTCCCGCCTATAATGAAGACAGCGAGCAGGTAGATGCCCGTATTATTCTTCGCGATAATTTCGATCGCCTCTTAGCGGAACGCCCGGAAGTAGTAATCTTTGGGGAGGACAGCGGTAAGATTGGCGATGTAAATCAAGGTTTAGAAGGCCTGCAAGATAAGCATGGCGAAGGTCGGGTTTATGATACCGGAATTCGTGAAGCGACTATCCTAGGTCAGGGCATTGGAATGGCCATGCGTGGTTTACGTCCGATTGCCGAAATTCAATATTTAGATTATCTGCTTTATGCCCTGCAGGTGATGAGCGATGATTTGGCAACGGTGCAATACCGTACTAAGGGTCGACAAAAAGCACCGGTAATTGTGCGTACTCGCGGACACCGTTTAGAAGGTATTTGGCATTCGGGCTCCCCCATGGGCGCCGTAATTAATGCCGTGCGTGGCGTACACGTTTTGGTACCGCGTAATATGACGCAAGCAGCCGGTTTTTACAATACTGTTTTAGAAGGTGATGATCCTGCCCTAATCGTAGAATGCTTAAATGGCTATCGCCTGAAAGAGCAGATGCCCGCTAATTTAGCGGAAATCCGTACTCCATTAGGGATTCCAGAAACCATTCGCGAAGGCCAGCATATCACCATTGTTTCTTACGGTTCTACCCTACGCATTGTAATGGAAGCGGCGGAAAACCTTGCTCAGTATGGCATTGAGGTAGAAGTGATTGATCCACAGTCCCTCCTACCCTTCGATATAAATCACCAGATTGTAGAGAGCGTAGCCCGCACCAACCGCTTATTAGTGGTAGATGAAGATGTACCGGGTGGAGCTTCGGCTTATATTTTACAAAAGATTGTAGATGAGCAGGGCGCCTATCGTCATTTAGACTCTAAACCTCAGTGTTTAAGCGCTAAGGCCCACCGTCCGGCTTATGGTAGCGATGGTGACTATTTCAGTAAACCTAGTGCCGAAGATGTATTTGACGCCGCTTATGCGATGATGCACGAATTTAATCCCGAGCAATACCCCGCTATTTAATTTGTCACAAAGTCCACGCCTGCATAAAAACCTAGTAGCCGCAGTAATTGAGGCCCTAGAAACCTCTTTTGGCAAAGGCTATTATGCCGATAAAGTCATAGAACGAATATTAAAGCGCAATCCGAAATGGGGCGCGCGCGATCGCGGATTTATTGCCGAGAGTACCTATGAAATGGTGCGCTGGTGGCGATTACTCTGGGAGCTTTACGGTAAAGAGCCGACCTTAAAACGCAAAGAGCTCTACCGCCTTTTTGGTATTTGGTGGCAATGGCAAGGTTATGATTTACCGCGCGATTGGACCCAGTTTGATACCATTCGCGATATCGGCTTAAAGGAACGCTACAATGGTTTAAAGGATCAAGTGGCTTTTCGTGAAAGTTGGCCCGATTGGCTGGCGGAGCTTGCCGAGGCAGAGCTGGGCGCCGAATGGGAAGCGATAGCAAAAGCCTCTAATATCCCGGCCGAAGTATTCTTGCGCACCAATACCTTAAAGATAGACCGCCCTTCCCTACTTAAACAATTGGCGGAGGAAAACTGTCCCGCCCGAGCTTTAGAAAGCAATGAGGTGGGCATCGTATTAGAGCGACGTAAAAATACCTTCCGACTACCGAGTTTCCAATCGGGTTATTTTGAAGTGCAGGATGGTGGTTCGCAAATGATTGCTCCTTATTTAAATGTGGAGCCCGGCATGCGGGTGATTGATGCCTGTTCTGGCGCTGGCGGTAAAGCTTTGCACTTGGCCGCTTTAATGCAAAACAAGGGTCAGATTATAGCCATGGACGTGGAAGCTTGGAAGCTGAAAGAGCTGCAAAAGCGGGCCCGCAGGAATGGCGTACACAATATTGAAACCCGTGCGATTGAAAATGCCAAGAGCATTAAACGCCTGCATGAATCGGCCGACCGACTCCTTCTCGATGTGCCTTGCTCCGGCACGGGGGTCATCAAACGTAATCCCGATACCAAATGGAAGCTGCGTCCGGAGCATTTAGACCGGGTACGTAAAATTCAGGCGGATATTATCGCCGATTATTCCAAAATGCTCAAGAAAGGCGGTAAAATGGTTTACGCCACTTGTAGTATCCTTCGTTCAGAGAATGAAGAACAAGTTGAAAAATTCCTCGCGGAGCATCCCGACTTTAAATTGATTCGCCAAGAACGCGTAAATCCAAGTGATTGGAGTGATGGTTTCTTTATGGCGGAGATGGAGAGGCTTTAGCGGGAGCTAAAGCTTTTAGTATTTAGTATTTAGTAATTAGTACCCTCGCTGCGCTCGCTTTTAGACTTGATTCTGGTGGTGTACTGTTCTTAGTACCTAAGGAAGCTATGTAGTACTATATCCATAACGCAACGATCGCTGCGAAATCGCTGTGGGCGCTGCGATACTCAGTAGAAGTACGTTCACTTCGTTCACTTTTAGATGCTGGACGCTAGACGCTCAGTGCCTTCGCTTTTAGACTTGATTCTGGTGGTGTACTAGATTTTGCTATTAGCGCAGCACCCTAAGGCCGTCCCCACACCATAATGTTTCCGGTGCAATCTTGGTATTTGGAACTCGATAATGGCCTCTGTAATAAAATCGTCACTACGGAGCTTGGGGAAGCTTGCAGCGATAGGTGGGCGCAGGGTGAAATTGCGTCACGGCAAAGCCGGGACATAGCATGAAACCCGGAGAATCACCGGTCGACCAAAGGGAGAATCGCCTTAAAGCTTCCTAGAATTTTTGGATACTTTTTTTTCATGAAAAAAGTATCGGAGAAATGATGAATAG
>CATMQD010000264.1 GCA_950073045.1 uncultured Flavobacteriales bacterium
ATTCCCGAAAAAATATAGGAGGCGGAAAGTCCTTCGCGGTAAAGCACCAGGATAAGTGCTAAATACACCAAACCCGAACCTGGATCTGGTTGGGGGATAATTAAAATAGCTGGCAAAAAGATTATTCCAAAGGCCGTAATCTTAGTACGCCATAATTTAAGGTTTCGATCTTTAGCGCCTAAAAATGCCGCCAGGGCCAGGGCAGTAGCAAATTTGGCGAATTCCGAAGGTTGCAAGCTGAAGCCGCCAATCACAAACCAAGATCTTGCCCCAGCAATCTCTTTTCCAAAAAGTAATACCCCCAAGAGGGAGAGCATACTGGCGAAGTAAATTGGATAGGCCAAGGTTTGGAAAAGCTCGCCATCCAATAGCTGCAAAAAGATGATAATCAAAACCGAGGTTCCAATCCACATTAACTGCTTGCCATAACGCTGACTAAAATCGAGTAAGCTAGCATGCTCCTCATCGTAAACGGCAGCGTAAATATTAAGCCAGCCTAAAAAAGCTAGGCTGAAATATAGTAGAACGGTAAGCCAATCTACTCGAAATAAAGCCGATCTACTTTGGCGCATTGGCGGTACTATCTTCAGGGTTTACACCATATTTCTCTAGTAGCTGCTTTTCGTACTCCTCGCTTAAGTTGCCATCTAGCATTCGCTGCTCTAATGCGGCTCTACTAATTTCACCATTAATGTACTTTTCAATCATAAGGCTGGCAATGGGTGCAGCCCAGCGACTTCCCCAATAGCCGTTTTCTACGATAATAGAAATAGCAATTTTAGGATTATCCTTGGGGGCAAAGGCTACAAAAATGGAGTGATCCTGACCATGTGGATTTTGAGCGGTTCCCGTTTTTCCACACATGGTAATCGACTCTAAACGAGATCCACGCGCGGTTCCCGATTCAAAAACGTCGAACATGCCATCAATTACCACCGGAAAATGTACGCTATCGATAGTGGTGTATTTAGCTTCGGTGAAATTGGGATCTTCAATGCCCTTTCCGCCGATGGCCTTTACAATATGAGGGGTATAATAAAAACCTCGGTTCGCAATAGCGGCGGTCATATTCGCCATTTGGATAGGAGTTAAAAGCAATTCCCCCTGACCAATACCCAGTGAAATGGTACTTACTGCCTTCCATCCGGTATAACCAAAGGCCTTATCGTAATAGTCCGCGGTAGGAGCCAAGCCCTTTCTACCGGTGGGCAGGTCATTGTTGAGGTAGCGACCAATATTAAAGCTTTTCACATGCTCACTCCACACGTTCATTCCTTCTTGGGCGCTTGGGTATTTTTCGATGATATCTTTAAATACGTGACAGAAGTAATTATTGCAGCTTTTAGAAATTCCCAGGCGTAGAGCGATGGGATAATTGGTACCGCAATGGCAAGCTACATGCAAGCGGCCAAAGTGAAAACCGTGGTGACAAGTGAATTTCGTTTGGGGAGTAAGGGTGCCCTCCTGTAAACCTATTAAGGCATTAATCACCTTAAAGGGAGAACCAGGAGGATATTCCGCCAAGAGGCCACGATCGAAAAGGGGGAGGTTAATGCTATCTCGGTAAAGGCGATTGTAATTCTTGGAGCGCTGGCGCCCTACCATTAAATTAGGATTATAACTGGGACTAGTAATAAGTGCTAGAATTTCGCCGCTACTGGGCTCTATGGCCACTACCGAGCCGCGCTTTCCATTCATTAGCATTTCGCCATAGGCTTGCAAATCAATGTCAATGGTACTCTGTATATCTAGCCCGGGTTGAGGTAAAGTATCAAAAGCACCATTTTGGTAAGGCCCCATCACCCGATTATGCACATCTTTCAAGCGGTAGTTTACTCCAATTTTTCCTTTCAGGATATCCTCGTAGCTCTTCTCAATTCCGGTTTTCCCGATAAGGTCGCCCTGTTCATAAGAAGGATTGTTTTTGATATAGCGATCATTTGCTTCACCAATAAAACCTAAAACATTGGCACCGGCTTCGGTCATATAGTCGCGTAAAATCCGCTTTTGCGGATAAAAGCCAGGGTAGAGGTGTAATTGCTCTTGAATAAAGGCGAAGTCTTCCTTGGAAATTTGCTTAATGAAAATGGAGGCCTTTCGCCAAGAGTAGGTCTTAGCTTGCTTTAATCTTTTATCGAACTCTTCCCGCGGTAAATCTAATAGAGCACAAAAGGCCATGGTATCCATGCTTTTCACCTGGGCGGGGATCACCATCAGGTCATAAGCACTTTGATTTCCCACCAAAAGCTTTTGATTACGATCGTAAATCAGTCCTCTGCCGGGGTACACTTTTTCTACTCTAAGGGCATTGTTTAGGGCCGAGAGTTTATAGTCTTCCTTTAGAACTTGGATATAGAAAAGCCGAGCGATAAAGGTTAGAGCAATCGCCAAAAAGAAAAAGTAAAAGAGGTATTTGCGCTGCATTTAGCGTCGTGCGTTCCAAAGTTGATACAGGAGCACAAAGGTAAAGGAGAAGAGGCTGCTGTAGAAAGTTTGTTTGAGAAGATCAACGAAATTTCCGAAGCCGAATTGTTCTAAGCTGAATAATGCAAAATGATGGAGGAAAAAAGCGGTGAATAAAAAGCCCAATCTCCGGTCCATGCTCATGCTCGCAAGGGAAGGAACATCATCAGTGTCCTCACGATTTGGCCCCCAAAAACCTTTGAGCATGGGTTGTGCGAAAGCAATAAACACGGCGGCGCCGGCATGAATTCCCGAGCTGCCTTCCAAAATATCTAAAAATCCTCCTAAGGCAAAGGCCATAATAAGCTGCCAAAATCGTGGGTAGCGGATAAGAATACTAAACACTACATATACATAGAGGTAGGGATTTAGATAGCGGAAGAAAAGAAGCTCATCAAAAAAATAGGCCTGAATCAGCACCATTAATATCATGATTAGTATGTCTCTAACTAATCTCATGGTTGTACAGGGTTTTGAAGAGAATCTAGCTCGGCAGCAAAAATATCCTTCACCACATAAACTTGCCGCAAATTGGCAAAATCGGTGGCGAGCTCAAGTTTTAGTTTAAAGAAGTTTTGATCGGCTTGTAGTTCACGCTTTAAGACACTTCCAATTTTTACTCCGGCTGGGAAATAGCGAGAGCGACCATCAGTAAGCACCACTGCTCCAGAATCTACCTTGGAGTAGCGGGGGATATCCGTTAATTCGGTATGACGGTAGTTTAGTCCGGGCCATTTTACCGGACCGAAATAAGCTTCTTCTGCCAAAGCGCCACTAATGGTTAAACTGTTGTTGATAATGGGAATCACTCTGGCGAAGTTGGAGCTTACTCCGGCTACAACGCCAACTACACCTTGCGGGCCTATAACTCCCATATTGCGCTTTAATCCACTGCGACTGCCCTTATCGATAATAATGAAGTTATCGCGTTTAAGGTGACTACTGCGCACGACTTCTGCACTTAAAAAGGAATACCGTTGATTGAGGATACTATCATTAATAGTATCCGCACCATAGTTCTGAATTAATAAAGATTGGTTTAGCTGTTCCCGCAGATTAGCATTTTCTTGCGCTAAATGCTCGTTTTCCAATCTTAAGTTCAGGTAGGACTCTAGATTAGACTGCCATTCTGAAAGCTGTCCGCTAAGCTCGGTACTTTTGCTACTAAACTTTGCTCGGGGATAAGACTGTACTGAAACAACCCAATATAAGGCAATTCCCTCCAGGGCCAGGAACAAAATAAGGATCCGGCTCTGCCTTAGCAGTAAGAGGAAATAGCGCATAAATCTTTAGCTCATCAAGAAGTTGTACTTACCGATATTTTTTAGGGCAATGCCCGTTCCGCGTACTACCGCACGTAATGGATCTTCGGCCACATAAACTGGTAAATCGGTTTTCATACTAATCCGTTTATCCAAACCACGTAGCATAGAACCACCACCAGCAAGGTAAATCCCACTATTGTAAATATCTGCTGCCAGCTCAGGAGGAGTCATAGATAGGGCCTCCATAATAGCATCTTCAATGCGGATAATAGATTTATCCAAGGCCTTGGCAATTTCTTTATAGGTAATAATAAGCTGCTTCGGCTTTCCGGTTAGTAAGTCACGACCTTGAACCGGCATTTCATCAGGTTCGTTTTCGAGGTCATCTAAGGCCGAGCCAATCTGAATTTTAATTTCCTCCGCACTGCGCTCGCCAATGTATAGGTTGTGCTGAGTTCGCATGTAATAGGCGATATCATTGGTAAAGACATCACCGGCAACTTTAATACTCTTATCGGCTACAATACCACCTAAAGCTAAAACCGCAATTTCGGTAGTACCACCACCGATATCAATAATCATGTTTCCTTTAGGCTCTTGCACATCTACGCCAGTACCAATAGCGGCGGCCATTGGTTCGTGAATTAAATATACTTCGCGAGCGCCCGCATGCTGGGC